>CAIXDY010000049.1 GCA_903918325.1 uncultured Actinomycetes bacterium | reverse complement strand
TACAAGTTAAAATCTGAAGCTTTAGCGGCGGCGCAAGTTTCAATGGGTGCGATAACTCTTTTACCTTTTTACCTTATGGACGGAATTGCTAAAGATCAGTACAGGCTCGGTCCAGTTGTTGCCATGATTGTTTTGGGTGTCTTTGGTAGCGGCTTTGCTTATATTTGGAACTTTAAAATTATGGAAGCTGCCGGCAGTGCAATTGCCAGCACGGTCACGTATGTAACTCCAGTTGTCGCAGTAATTGTGGGAATTATCTTCCTAGGTGAATCTATAGTTTGGAATGAACCAGTTGGAGCAGTAATTGTTTTACTTGGTGCAGCTATTGGTCAGCAGCGAATAAAAATCTTTAATCAATCTTCCAGCCATCAGTGATCGGACCCAAGTCGACTCCAGCTGCGGCGTGATTGCTTTCTTCACCGCGCGATATTTGGGATTCGTGAGCTTTGTTGTGCCAGCGTTCTTCAATTTTGCCGTATTTCCATAGTAATAAGGCCCCACTCCACACCACCACAAAAGCCCCCACAATGAAGTATCCAGCACTATTGAGGTTAAAAGCTAAAGCGTAATTCCAGAAACCCCCGCTGAAGTTCAATTGTTTTGCTAGGACTTGTAATAATTCAAGACCACCCACAAATAATGCAACGGCAACTGAAAGCCCTGTGATGATGATGTTGTAATAAACCTTACGAACAGGTTTTGAAAATGCCCAACCATATGCAAAGTTCATAAACGAACCATCGATGGTGTCGAGCAAACTCATTCCGCCAGCAAAAAATAAAGGAAGAGAAATAATCGCCCACCAAGGCAAACCTGCAATTACAGATGAGCCTGCGAGCACTAGTAAACCAATCTCAGTTGCAGTATCAAAACCTAAACCGAAAAGAATTCCAAGTGGATACATTTTCCATGATGCATCAATTCGACGAGCGATTGGCCCAAAGAAGCGCATTAAAAATCCGCGTGAATCAAGATGCTTTTCTAACTCTTCTTCGTTGTATGCACCTTTACGCATTTGAATAAATACACCAACAATTGAAAATAAAATCATCAAGTTTAAAATTGCAATTAACATCAGGAAAGTTCCACTGACGGTTGTGCCAATCAAACCTGTGTAGTGGTGTAATTGAGAGTTTTGATCTTTAAGTTGTGAACCCAAAGCTTTAACGCCGAAATTGAGCAGAATTGCCAAAGTTGCAACAACCGATGAGTGACCGAGTGAAAAGAAAAATCCAACAGCTAATGGACGTTTACCTTCAGACATTAATTTTCTTGTAGTGTTATCAATCGCGCTAATGTGGTCGGCATCAAAGGCATGGCGCATGCCTAATGTGTAAGCCAGGGCAGCAGTGCCCCAACCAAAGAGTGAGCCATCGCTGAGTGTGTAATTACCCGTGGTGGCCTTCCACATCAATAAGGCACCGGCGACGTGTAAGAAGGCGATGAAGCCGAACATGGCCCCCATACGGCGCCATTCGTCGCGTGTGAGGCGTTCGCGCAGCGGAATCCGCTGGGTGGGCTTCACAACTACGTTCACGGGGCTCCTTGGCTAGATGCAAATGATTTGCAAGTAGCAAGGGTAAATCACGCTCGTTGGGTTGTCTATTTGAAATCTGCCTGTCACGGGCAAGCACGGCAAGCGGGCGTATAGAGTCTGGCGCGTGAGTGAAGATGATGACATGGAAGAGATCATCACAGAAGAGATGCTCTGGGATCGAATCCCTGAGGTCGATGGCGAAGAGCGCGCGAGTACATATTACGAATTAAGCGCTCGCATTTATGCCCGCGGACAATAT
>CAIXDY010000048.1 GCA_903918325.1 uncultured Actinomycetes bacterium | reverse complement strand
CCTTATGTAGACGCGAGATCACACCATCTTTATACGAGTTGACGCCATTCATATCGATGCCATCAAAAGTTGCTTTGACTCCGAATTTTGAACCTTCGCGCGCTCCATCTGCAATTTCAGCCGAGTGCAAAAGCGCCTTCGTTGGGATGCATCCCTTATGCAGACATGTGCCGCCAACTTTGTCGGCTTCGATCAGAGCAACCTTTAGGCCTAGTTGAGCACTTCGCAGAGCGCAGGCATAGCCACCGCTTCCGCCACCTAAAATCACTAAATCAAATTGCGACACGTCTTACCCCTTTAGCTCAAACTCAAGACCTCTATCTTGCCGTACGCCCGCCCAAAGTGACGAACTCTGAGAAGGAGAATCAGGCCTGTTCGACCAATCTCACAATTGAGCGGAGAGCTATCCCGGTTCCGCCAACCGGGGTGTAACCGTGTGACTTACCTTGGTTGTTGGCTGGACCGGCAATATCAAGGTGCAGCCATGGGAGATCATCGGAGACGAATTCTTTAAGGAAAAGTCCAGCCACGAGCATGCCGCCATTTTTATCACCGATATTTGCCAGATCGGCGACCGGGGAATCAAGGGTTGCTCGTAGTTCTACAGGTAGCGGCATTGGCCAGAATTGTTCACCGGCATCTTTGGATGCTTTCAAAAATTCTTGGCTGAACTCTTGGTTATTTGTCATGACCGCACCAGTAAGAGTTCCAAGGGCAATTACCTGTGCGCCAGTTAATGTTGCGACATCAATAATTCCATCAAGTTTATTTTTACTAGATTGAGCTTTCATCAACCCATCGGCTAAAACTAATCGACCTTCAGCATCTGGATTTAAAACTTCAACGGTCTTGCCACCAAAAATAGTGATGATGTCACTTGGTCGGGTTGCGCTATCACTTGGCATATTTTCTGCCATAGGTGCCCAACATTCAATTGCAATAGGTAAACCAAGTTCTGCAATTGCTAACGTTGCCGCACAGACTGCTGCCGCACCGCTCATGTCATATTTCATCGCTTCCATACCAAGCCCAGGCTTTAGATTTAAACCACCAGTGTCAAAAGTAATTCCCTTGCCAACGAGGGCATAGCGCTTAACCGATTTTGTTTTTGGTGTGTATGAAATGTGTAATAAGCGTGGTGGGTTTGCTGAACCTTGACCAACTCCAATAATTCCGCCGAAACCTTGTGACTTTAACTGCTTTTCGTCCCAGATAGTTGTCTTTAAACCTTGCTTTGCTCCGCCAGCGTTTTTGACTGCTAATAAAAATTTTTTGGTAAAGGTGTCAGGAGTTAAATGACTAGGCGGGGTATTAATCAGATCGCGAACAAGATGGGTGTACTTACCTATGATTTTTGTACGGGTTACAACGGCATTGCAATCGCTCTTGTTCAAGCCCTTTGAAAAAATAGTCGCACCTTTAAGGGCTGCCTTGTGTTCTGCTTTTGTTGTGCCTTTGAATTCGTGAAAAACATATGCGCCAAGAACTGCGCCTTCTGCTACAGCGGCAACTGAAGCTAGATCTTTAGTGGGAAGAGCAAAAGTTGCATTAGTTGTGCCAGCTAAAGCTCGAGCGGCAGCGCCTGCTGCGCGACGCAAGGTTTCATGCCCGTACGTTTGGGCTTTCTTGCCAAGACCAGTGAAGACAATCATTCGCGCAGGTCCACCAGGTAACTTCACAATTTCATCGGCTGCTCCGGTCGCGCCCATTTCAACGAGCGAGGCCAGTAAAGTTTTTGAGTCGATTGCTAAGTCACCGGTCTCAATGGCGATTCCACCTTTTGCGTTGGTGCTCACTAGTCCTACAACAAGGACATCATCTTTAACTAGGCCATCTGAGATTTTGAGTGTTGTCATGGGTGTCAGCGTAATAGATGTATTGGTAGGTTTCACACTATGAAGCACTCACCGTTACATGAAAAGCATCTAGCTCGAATGGCCAAAATGGCTGATTTTGGTGGTTGGCTAATGCCGATCGAATATCCAGGCGCAGGCGTGCTGGCAGAACACACAGCAGTGCGTGAAAAAGTTGGAATTTTCGATGTGTCACATTTAGGCAAGGCGAGTGTGCGCGGCAGTGGAGCGTTGGATTTTCTCAATTCGATGTTCACAAATGATCTCAATCGAATCGCCGATGGATCCGCGCAATACACGTTGCTGTGTACCCCACAAGGCGGTGTGGTGGACGACTTAATCGCTTACCGAAATAGCACCGAAGATTTTTTCCTTGTTCCGAATGCTTCAAACACAACAGATGTCGTAAAGGTATTAATTGAACATGCACCAGCAGCTATACATGTAGAAAATCTACATCTGGAGTATGCAGTGATTGCGGTGCAAGGCCCACTAGCTCCGCAGGTTATGAGAACTCTAGGGGTGAATACAAATATTGATTACATGGCATTTGAAACAGTAACCATTGGTGGCGCCGATGTAATACTTTGTCGCACCGGCTATACCGGTGAATTGGGATATGAATTACTTCCTAAAATCGCTGATGCTTCAAAAGTGTGGGACACATTAGTTGCAGCCATCGAACCTGTTGGGGGATTGGTGTGTGGACTTGGTGCCCGCGATACTTTGCGAACGGAAATGGGTTATCCATTACATGGCCATGAACTCTCGTTAGATATTTCTCCAGTTGAAGCAAGTGCTACGTGGGCGATTGGTTGGGACAAGCCTGGCTTTATTGGCAGCGATGTTTTAAAACAACAAAAAACCGATGGTCCGGGACGTCGAAGTGTGGCGCTGAAATCACTGGATCGCGGAATTCCAAGAGGGGGCATGCAAGTAAAAACCGCGGCTGGCGAGTTGCTGGGCGAAGTCACAAGCGGAACTTTTTCGCCTTCACTTAAAGTTGGAATCGGAATTGCACTATTGAAGTCATCGGTAAAAATTGGCGATCAGTTAGTAATTGATGTGCGTGGGCGCGACTGCTTAGTAGAAGTTGTAAAACTGCCTTTTATGCCTTCACACGTTCGATAAATTCAATAGGTTGCACAAAAGCTGCACGAGTATGAGTGCGTCTTAAAGCCGACAAAACCGCTGAACCTGAAAGCGCTAAAAGCACGCCAGTAAAAATCCCACGCGGAATATCCCAAGCCATAGAAGTGGCAAAGTGAAAAGTTAAAAAGCGTATAACGTTTTCATGAATAGAGGCATGGGCAAGGTAGGACAAAGAAGTTCCGGAACCAATCGACCAGGGCCAGAACTGCAAATCCATCAACATTCCGAAAGCTTCAGAGGCTATTAGACCGAAAACTACGAGTAGAACTATTTCAGTTTTACCACGCAGTTTTCTGAAAGGAAGAAGTCCGGCAGCTAAACCAATCCAAGCGGCAGCAAAAATTTGGTAGCCCAGCCATGGTCCTAAACCGCCAGTGAGAAGTGCCGACACAAACATTGACGTAAGGCCAAGAAGAAAACCAAATGAAGGTCCGAAAACACGGGCACTTAAAATCAAAACAAACCACATAGGTTCAATTCCAATTGCACCTGCACCTAGTGGCCTCAACGCGGCGATTAATGCCGAGAGAACTCCTAGAAGTGCCACTGATTTAGCATCTAGCCGCGAGTTTGAAATTTGAATCATTACCAGGAATACGGCAGCTGTTACTGCACACCAAAAAAAGATTTGCGTTCGCGGTAATGAATCACCTTGATAATAAAAGGGCCATAGAAAGCCGGCAGCCGAAATTAGAGACGTAAAAATCAAAATCACTGAGCTCAATTTAGAAAATCTAACAATGTCGGGCGTATGCATCATTTTTGGCTTTCAATCGCAGCAACGACATCAGCAACCGTAAGCCATGGTTGTGGGGCCATAATTTTAGATACTTGCGGGGCAAATGCTGGAGATGAAAGTAAAACATCGACAGTCGGGCCATCAGCAACGATGTCGCCATCGGCAATAAAAATAGTTCGAGAAGCTAGCTCGGCGACCAGTTCAACGTCATGTGTCGCGATTACTACACTTCGATTAAATACACGCGCAAAATCTATAAGAATTTTAGTTAAAACACGTTTAGCTTGATAATCCAAGCCTCTTGTCGGTTCGTCGAGTACGAGCAGTTGTGGGTTTGACGAGAGCACCACACTCAACGCCAGACCAAGTCGTTGTCCTTCTGACAGATCGCGGGGATGCACGTGTTCTGAGATACCAGGAATGAGTTTCTGCAGAATTTCGAAAGTGGTACCGGGTTGGATGTCATTATCTGAATCGGCTTGATCGCACTCTTTCTGTACTGATTGTCCATAGAGCAAATCGCTGGGTTCTTGAGGAATGTAACCAACAGTTTGTCGCCGAATTTTTCGCTGCAATGTTTGCGAATCAACGCCATGAATTTTCACGTAACCCGAAGAATTTTCGCTCACTCCAGCTATGGCGCGCAATAGCGAACTTTTGCCAGCGCCATTTCGTCCCATTATTGCCACGATTTCATTGTCATAGATTTTTACAGTCAGTGTGTTCAAAGCTTTCTTGCCTTGATAAGCGATGGTGAGATCCGCAATGTCAACAATTACATCGTTGCTATGACGCGTGGTTTCTTTCACTTCAATGTCAAATGAATCTCTCAAGTTCTGAGTCATGCGGCGCATCTCCCGCACTGAAACGCCGATTTCTTCAAGACCTATTGCCCGTGCTAATTCAACTATGGGAGGAACGATTGTTGAGTACATCAAAATCTCTTCTGGCGTTCCCACGCTTGCGTTTCCTGAACCATTGATTTGGACAATACGGTCGGCAAATTGGATAACCCGCTCAAGTTTATGCTCGGCAATTACAACCGTCAGGCTTAAGTCATGCACTAAGCGATGCAGAATTGATAGGACTTCCTCGGCGGCAATCGGATCAAGGGCACTTGTTGGTTCATCCAGTACTAAAACTTTTGGATGAGCGACTAAGGCGCTTGCAATGGCAACGCGTTGTTGCTCACCGCCACTTAATGAAGTTAATGCGCGATTTCGCAAAGGTACAAGGGACAGCAGATCTAAAGTTTCCTCAACGCGTTTGCGCATTACATCGTTGGATAAATTAAGGGCTTCCATGCCAAAAACTAACTCTTCTTCAACGGTATCGGCGACAAATCCATTGGCGGGATTTTGACCCACGATTCCGATGACATGCGCGAGAGCACCAGGTTTAACTGAAGATGTAGAAACTCCATCAACGCTTATGTCACCGGCCAAAATTCCGCCAGTGTGATGGGGGACTAAACCATTAATAAGTCGCAAGAGAGATGATTTTCCTGAACCCGTCGGCCCGATTACTAAAACTAATTCACCTTCAGCAATTTCCAGAGTGAGATCTTCTATTACCGTTGTAGTGGAGTTCGGGTAAACAAGTGAGACATTGGAAAACTTAATCATGCCAACCCCAAAACTAGTAATCCCATTGCGATTACTGCCGAGTCAATAAATTTCCACTGAATGGGTCGATACCGTGATCGTTTTTTGCTCACACCATATCCACGTGAATCCATTGCGGCAGCTAAGTCAAGGCAGCGAGCTAAAGACTCTTCAAGTAAAGGGATAGCTATACGCTTAAAGGCTCTGACACCAGAAGTCTGTTGGCCACGTAAACGCGCAGCCATACGAATGCGCGAAACTGCAGAGACTAATTGTGGCAACACTGACGTTGCAATGACAACAGTTACGCCGAACTCATACATATAAACTGGCAGAACGCGCAGAAGTCGGTGAGGGCTAGTTAACGAAGCCGCTGCCGCAAAGATTACGAAAATCGCGCAGATGATGATGCCTTCGGAGATTGAGGAAAAAAGCCGTTCCCGAGTCACATCGCCACCGATACGTATGCCTGGCATCCAGTGTGGAAGTTTAAGAATTGGAATATGGAAAATAACGGTGCCAGGGATTGGAACTCCGATCACAACTCCCACGACCGCTCGTATCGCAATAACCCACATCGCCAACTTCAAACTCCACCCAAATGATTTCGACCACGGCGCAGAATCTTTTTGCGAAAAAACGATGATTGCCATTGCGCCCACTGCCACTAACGCAAACCACGTGGAATTAACCCGTGAGACTGCAATAGCGATAGCGGCGGAAAAGATCCACCACGTTAATGGGTGCAATGACAATCGTTTCATCGAGATATTATTTTTTTGGTATCAAGGCTTTAGGAGTTGCGATTTCAACACCACATTCCTTAGCTGGATAGCCGGCTAGACCGCAGATTAATCCGGAGGAAGCTGCGCGA
Organism: uncultured Actinomycetes bacterium; assembly: GCA_903918325.1. Taxonomy (GTDB): domain Bacteria; phylum Actinomycetota; class Actinomycetes; order Nanopelagicales; family Nanopelagicaceae; genus Planktophila. The sequence continues at coordinate 3,386 of CAIXDY010000048.1, read as the reverse complement.
ATTTTTACCGCTTGGTTAAGAACGTCAATACCTTGCGAAGTTTTGGCAGTTCGCACGCACGTAGTAATGGTTTTTTGAATCTTTTCGCCTTTAGGCGCCCACACTTGGGAACCAAAATCAATCACAAGGGCAATGCGCTTTGTATCAGAGTCAGCTTTAGTTGTGCCACAAATTGCAGCAAAATTTGGCTTAGCTTTAGGTACTTGTGATGGAACGTCATCGCTACTGAAAACAAAAGACCAGCCTTCAACGGCGCCATCGGCGATATCGACAGTAGGTCCGGTCATAGCTGCAGTCCATTTACTTGCTCCAGGAGCTGCTTGGAAATAGCCCCAATAGCGCCAACCTTTGGCGGCACTGGCATGGGATTGGGGAGCGAAAAATAACGAGGTTACAAGGATAAAAAGGGTTATCAGAATTGATTTGAATTTCATTGCTGTGGGGCCTCTCGAAATAAAAGAGTCTCACAGGGAGTAGCACCGCGCGAAGATGAGAAAGTTAATCTCAAAGACATGTGGACCACACCCCGCAAACCTCGGCGGGTGTTTGTCTAAAACCATTCATTAGGTAATCCGACTTTACGGTTGCGGGTCAGTGTCGGAATTTCACCGAACTTCCCCCAATGAAGGGCTTATTAAGTTGTGTGCGAACCAAACCACATCTATTTGGGGTTGGCAACAGGGCGCGCTTAGACCTAGAGTTTGAGCCATGGAATATCGTCGCCTTGGCAGTACTGGAATGTATGTATCAGAGCTTTCTTATGGAAACTGGATTACGCACGGCTCGCAAGTAGAAGCCGACGCAGCAATCAAGTGTGTTCATACCGCCATTGATTGCGGCATCACCACTTTTGATACGGCCGATGTTTATGCCGGCACTCGTGCCGAAAAAGTTCTAGGAAAAGCCCTCAAGGGCGTTCGACGTGAGTCATATGAACTTTTCACAAAGGTCTATTGGCCAACCGGAACTGGGAAAAATGATCGCGGTCTTTCTCGCAAACACATCATCGAATCCTGCAATGCATCGCTTAAGCGTTTGCAAACTGATCACATTGATTTGTATCAGATGCACCGTTTCGATTTCGAAACTCCGCTCGAAGAGTCATTGAGCGCTTTTGATGATCTGATACGTGCTGGCAAAGTTCATTACATAGGTTTTTCTGAATGGACTGCCCCTCAGATTGCCGATGCATTAAAAATTCAAGATGCACGCGGATACAACCGCTTTGTTTCTAGCCAACCTCAATACTCGGCCCTATGGCGCGTTATCGAAGCCGAAGTTGTTCCACTTTCGACAAAAGAAGGCATTGGACAAATAGTTTGGTCCCCAATGGCGCAAGGCGTTTTGTCTGGAAAATATCTACCTGGCAAAAAGGCACCAGCCGGTTCACGAGCTACCGATAAAAAAGGTGGCGCAGGAATGATCTCTAGATGGATGCGCGAAGAAGTTTTGACTGCAGTACAGAAATTAAAGCCCGTTGCAGAAGAAGCAGGATTAACAATGTCGCAGTTAGCCGTTGCTTGGGTCTTACAAAATCCAAATGTATCTAGTGCAATTGTTGGCGCAACTAAACCTTCTCAGGTTAAGGAAAACGTTAAAGCTGCAGGAGTGAAATTAGATGCCGACACAATGAAGGCAATTGATGCAGCTCTAGGAAACTTGCCTGAACGTGATCCAGCCCAAAACATCAGCCCAAATCCACGCGCTTAGTTAATTACATCGCCCACTTTGCTTTGTGGGTGTGGAGCACGTAGTCGACGCATCTGTGTTGAGCGCAACCATGCATACATCCCAAGACCCTTTGTAGTTGCGCCCGGAAACTTGGCGGCAACCAATCGCTTAATTTTTCTGGCCAAGAAAAAGCCATCAACTACTGCGATAAGTAGTACTACATACATCAATGCGATAGCGGCAAATTGCACTGCAGGGATACGAATCAAAGTCAGAAGCAAGACCACAAAAATAATGGGCAGGAAATATTCACCGATTGAGCGACGGGAATCTACATAGTTACGAACGAAGCGGCGTTCTTGTCCGCGATCTCTAGCCGGTAGGGCGCTTTCTTCACCGCGCAGATATGCAGCACGTGAACCCATGCGGTCAGTGCGAGCTTGCAACTTGGCAGCACGTTTTTGATCCTTAGTTACTGCTGGTGCAAGTGAAGCGTTCTTAACCCTTGCCTGAGCATCCTTGCGCTTTGGGGTAGGGCGACCTTTTCCAGTTGTTTCATTAGTCATGGCCGTAACTATAGAGCCATTTATGGCAGGGGCTACGTGTTGGATTGCGCGCTAACTCGCGAACTGCGAATGGGGCACGGTAGGATGTGCCAAAACAGGGAGAGAAAAAATGACTACAGAAGTAACAACCACAGGTCTTGCACTTACCGATGTCGCTGCCGCAAAAGTAGCTGCGCTATTGGCTCAAGAAGGCCGTGACGATCTTAATCTTCGTGTAGCTGTACAACCTGGCGGCTGTTCTGGCCTTCGTTACCAGCTTTATTTCGATGATCGCAACCAAGAGGGCGATGTAGTTCGTGAATATGGCAGCGTTAAAGTTGTTGTAGACAAGATGAGCGATCCATACTTAATGGGCGCCACTGTTGATTTTGTAGACACTATTGAAAAGCAAGGCTTCACAATTGATAACCCAAATGCTCAAGGTTCTTGTGCATGTGGCGATTCATTTAACTAAAAAGCCAACTCAAACACCCTAGTATCGCTACATGAAAATTGGTGTAGCAGGCTCAGTCGGTCTTGATCATTTAATGACTTTCTCTGGAAAGTTTACCGATTCATTTGTTGCCAGCTCGCTTGAAAAAATCTCATTATCTTTTCTCGTGGATTCACTTGATGTTCGCCGTGGAGGATGCGCAGCTAACATCACATACGGCATGGGAGTTCTTGGGTTAAATCCAGTTCTCATTGCCGCAGTCGGAAAAGATTGGGCGGATTATGAAGCCTGGCTTTCTCGGCACGGTGTGGACACTTCTCATGTGTTGATTTCATCAACGTTATACACCGCGCACTTCATGGTTACTACTGATGATGACTTGAATCAAATTGCATCGTTTTTTCCTGGAGCAATGAGCGAAGCACGCAATATCGAACTTGGACCAATCATGGATAAAACTGGTCGTTTCGATATGGTCGTAATTTCACCCGATGATCCGGCCGCAATGTTGCGCCATTCAGAAGTTTGCCGAAATGAAGGCATTGCCTTTGCTGCCGATCCATCCCAGCAGATGGCGCGCATGAGTGGCGAGGAAATTAAACTGCTTATCGCTGGCGCTTCATATCTATTTCTCAACGAGTATGAATTAGCTCTGGCAATTCAAAAAACTGGTTGGTCGGATCGCGAAATTTTAGAGAAAGTAAAAGTACGTGTGG
>CAIXDY010000047.1 GCA_903918325.1 uncultured Actinomycetes bacterium | reverse complement strand
TTCGCCATCGGGAGTAGTTCACCAATGAGTCCAGTCGAACAGACAACTACTTCGCCAGAGGAAACTTCCAACAATTCTCCAACTAATTCGGCAGTTGCGTGGGTATCGGCAAACCCCTGCGGTCCAGTGCAGGCATTAGCACCGCCAGAATTGAGAACTACTGCCCTGACAATCTGACCCTTTACCACTTGCTTGCTCCAAATAACTGGTGCAGCAACAACTTTATTCGAGGTGAAGACTGCGGTCCCGAAAAAAACTGGGCCAGTATTTTCGATCAACGTTAAATCAAGTGCACCAGTGCTTTTTAAACCTGCAGCACAAGCAGCCCCAACAAAGCCTTGAGGTAGTTTCATGCGCCTAAGCCATCAGTAGATAGTCCGGAACCTTCATGAAAACCCGTGATGATATTTGCATTTTGAATTGCTTGGCTTGCCGCCCCTTTGCCTAAATTATCGATGGCAACACTTACAACAATGCGTTGCGTGTGTTCATCCACGGCAACTTGGATTTGGACCTTATTAGAACCCGTAACTGATCCTGTCTTAGGCAATTGACCCATAGGTAAAACATCAACAAAATATTCTGATAAATAATGCTTAACAAATAAATCATGCGCTGCTTGTGAATTGATTGGCTTTGTTAATTTAGCCGTTATCGTTGAAAGAATTCCACGAGGCATAGGAGCCAGAATCGGAGTGAACGATATTTTGACCTCTTTTTTTGAGATGCTATCTAATGCTTGTTCAATCTCAGGGGTGTGTTGATGTACTCCCCCAAATTTATATGAAGTCAATGAACCCATAACTTCACTTGCAATCAGATTAATTTTTGCACTTCTGCCCGCACCTGTTGTTCCGGAAGCAGCCACCACAACGATGTCAGAAACATCAATAACATCTATGGCAGGTGCTACACCTAGAGCAATAGATGTTGCATAACAACCCGGATTTGCAATTTTGCTAGCTTGCGCGATTGCACTTCTCTGAGCTGCTGATAATTCTGGTAATCCATACACCCACGATCCAGCGTGCGTTCCCCCATAATATTTTTCCCATTGCCCAGCATCCTCCAATCGGTAATCCGCGCCTAGATCCACTATTTTGACCGTGTTTGGAATCTTGGCAATGAGTGATGCGGACTCACCATGAGGTAGCGCGATAAAAACCAGTTCGATCTCTGAAAAATCTATCTCTGATACAGCTGAAAATTTTTCGCCAGTATGCGTAGTTAAGTGGGGATGTACGGTAGTTATAAGTTCGCCGGCGTTGGAGTGCGCACTGATTGCAGTGACTTGAAAATGAGGGTGGACTGCGAGTAATCGCAAGAGCTCTCCCCCTGCATAGCCACTGGCTCCGATGACGGCTGTTTTCATGTTCTCAGGATAAAGGAGAATCTATAATTATGCAACCATCTGCATAATTATGCGGTACGAACCACCGCGCCGCACTTTTCAGCCGCTAGTGCTGTAGCGGCTTCGCGCATAGCTGAAACCTCTTCCCCCGTAAGGGTGCGATCAGGGGCGCGAAACACGAGCGTGAAAGCCAAAGAAATCTTGCCGTCACCAATTTTGTCGTAGCGGTCGAACAGAGTTATAGATTCCAGCAATTCTCCAGCACCCTCGGTCAACGCCGCTTGAACTTGCTGAGCAGTAATTTTCTCGTCCACTATTAACGCAACATCTTGCAACGCCGCTGGCATCGTTCCAACTCTAGTTGGTTGAACTAAAGCCGAATCTGGCAATGCGCTTAAACCGACGGCAAAAGCCACACTTCGCTCGGGTAATCCATACTTGGCAATAATTCGTGGGTGAATTTCACCGGCATGGGCAACGGCCTTGCCATCAACGACTAATTCAGCACACCGACCAGGATGCCAGGGCGCAAAATCAGAACGCTTGATGCTCCATTCCAAATTACACAAAGCCAAAATATCTTGGGCATATTCAATTGCATCATGCCAGGTATAGGCGCGAGCTTTACCTTGCCAATTCTCGTTTTCAACTTTCCCGACTAATAAACCAGCGACGTGATATGCCTGCGGAGGTACCGATGCGAAAATTTCATCAATAATTTTTTGGCTGGGACGTTTAGCTAAATCAGGGGAAATTGCTGGGGTCAGCTTCTGTGCACTTCGGAAAATTGAACCCATTTCAAATATCGCAAAATCTTTTGCACCGCGGCTTATATTGCGCTGTGCAACTTCAATTAATCCCGGCACCAAATGCACGCGCATAAGTGGGAATTCTTCTGACATAGGATTGGCAATTGCATATGTTGCAGCGCGCTCACCCACAAAACCCATTGCATCAATAGTTGTTTGATTAGTGAATGGAAAAGTTTGAACTTCAGCTAATCCCCGACTCGCCAGCATTGTGGCAACAGCTCTGCGACGTTTTTGTGTCGGAGTCAGGGTTGCATGTAATGGGCGAGGTGGCAAAACCGATGGAATTTTGTCGTAACCAATCATTCGTGCGACTTCTTCAGTGAAGTCAGCAACGGTCAATAAATCTGCGCGCCATGATGGTGGATCTATTGCCCAAGTTTTCTCATCTACATCGCAGCCGATCAGTCGTAGAATCCGTGCAATTTCGGCGTTAGAAATATCGAAACCTAGAACCTTAGAAATATAGGCGGGGTCGATTGAGACAACTGGTGGATAGACCGGTTTACCCGCCACCACGGTGGCCACATGTTCGGCTGAACTATTCTGCGTTAATAGTTGTACAAATCGTGCAGATGCAAACTGGGCCAAGGAAGGATCAACACTGCGCTCTAAACGTCGGGATGCTTCTGAAGAAAGTTTATGTCTGCGTGAATTTTTAGCGATACACACTGGCTCAAAGCGAACGGCCTCAAGGGCAATATCGGTTGTTGTGTGGGTTATTTCGGAGGAAATACCGCCCATCGTTCCGGCAAGGGCCAGGGGCGCTTCATCGTCACACACCATTAAATCATCAGGATCTAATTGGCGAATTTGGCCATCCAGGGTCGTGAATGGTTGCACCTTTGCAGCGCGCTTGATTGTTAAACCACCTTTTATTTTAGACTTATCAAATGCGTGTAATGGTTGACCGAGTTCTAACATGACATAGTTCGTAATATCTACAACTAATGAAATTGAGCGCATTCCCATTTTTTCAATGCGTCGGCGCATCCACAATGGCGTAGTGGCTTTAGGATCGAAATTCGACATCGTTCGTAAATAAAAAACTGACGCGGTCGATGTATCGGCAATTGTTGCGCTTACGCCTTTGCCAGTCTCTTTGAACTCTAAAAGTCTCAAGGCATCAACTGGATCTGTGAATGCAAGATTCAAAGCGCCGGCTACTTCACGGGCTACCCCACGAATACTTAATGCATAACCACGATCTGGGTTCACTGCGATATCGAAAATCACATCGTTGATGTGTAGACCTTCAATAGCGTCCGCACCAATTTTCGCATCAGCTTCTGAGAAAACCATAATGCCAGCGTGTTCGTCACTAATACCCAGTTCACGAGCAGAACAGATCATGCCATTAGAAGTTTTACCGTAGGTTTCGCGGGCGCCAATTGCAAAATTTCCAGGGAGTACCGCTCCAGGGAGAGCTGCAACAACTAAATCTCCCACTGCAAAATTTGTAGCTCCGCAGATTACAAAGCGTGTTTCTTTCTCACCGCAATCAAGGCCAACGTATCGGATGGGTTTCTTGTGTTCGGTTAATTCTTCAATAGAGAGAACTTTTGCAAACTTGAGAGGGCCAGTGAGATCTGCGCCTTGGTA
>CAIXDY010000046.1 GCA_903918325.1 uncultured Actinomycetes bacterium | reverse complement strand
CATTAAAATTTCAGGTTCACTGACAAGTGCGCGCGCAATTGTTAATCGGCGTTTCATTCCACCGCTCAGAGTTTCTACTTTTGCATCACGTTTTTCTTCAAGCTGTGCGAAAGCTAGCAATTCATCGACTTTGCCTTTAACAAATTTTCGGGGTAAACCAAAGTAGCGGCCATAAATATAAAGGTTTTCAGCAACCGTTAGATGCATATCTAAATTATCTTGCTGAGGAACAACGCCTAAGTGCGCACGAATTTGTGGGCCATGAACTTCAGGATCTTTATCCAAAATAGTGATGGTGCCTGAAGTGCGTTGAGAAGTGGCACCAATGATGCGCATGGCTGTTGATTTACCAGCACCATTAGGACCAAGAAAACCAAAGGAATCACCTTTAAAGACATCAAAGTCAATGCCGTTCACAGCAGTGAAATCGCCGAATTTCTTGGTCAACCCGCGTGCAGAAATTAGTGGATTGGACATGCCTAAATCCTACCTGAGTATAGTTCTGCTACGTGCGCTTCATAAATAACCCAACTCACGATCTCACCTATGACGATGTATTCATGGTGCCAAGCGCTTCTGAACTCTCAAGTCGAATGGATGTGGATTTAGCTTCCACCGATGGTTCGGGAACAACAATTCCATTAGTAGTTGCCAATATGACTGCTATTTCTGGCCGTCGTATGGCCGAAACAATTGCGCGTCGCGGTGGCATTGCAGTAATTCCGCAAGATATTCCACATGCCGTTGTTGATAGCGTAATTAAATGGGTTAAAGCGCGTCATACATTTTTTGATACACCAATTACTTTAAGTCCACAACAAACGGTTGCCGATGCTGTCTCACTTTTACATAAGCGCGCACATGGTGCAATTGTTGTTGTCGATGGTGGTAAACCAGTTGGAATAGTGACTGAGGAAGATTGCAAGAGTGTTGATCGCTTTACACAATTACATCAAGTAATGAGTAAAGAGTTAGTCACGATGGCCGACAACCTGGATGCTCGGGCTGCTTTTGAATTTTTAAATCTCCATCGCCATAAATTGGCGCCCGTTGTTTCTTCCAAAGGTGAGCTAGTAGGAATCATGACGCGCATTGGTGCACTGCGTGGAACGCTGTATACACCAGCCGTAGATGCCAACAATAAATTACGTATTGCTGCAGCTGTGGGAATTAACGGCGATATCGCCGCAAAAGCTGCAGCCCTGGTTGAATCCGGTGCTGATGTTTTAGTTGTTGATACGGCGCATGGCCACCAAAAGAAAATGATTGAAGCGCTGAAGGCAATTAGATCTCTGGGTATTTCAGTTCCAATTGTTGCGGGCAATGTTGTAACTGCCGACGGTGTTCGTGATTTAGTTGCTGCAGGTGCATCGATTATTAAAGTAGGCGTTGGTCCAGGCGCAATGTGCACTACCCGTATGCAAACTGGCGTTGGCCGACCACAATTTTCCGCAGTTTTGGAATGTGCAACTGAGGCAAAGAAGTTAGGCGCACATGTATGGGCCGACGGTGGCGTTCGCCATCCGCGCGATGTGGCGCTGGCACTTGCTGCAGGTGCTTCACAAGTGATGATTGGTTCTTGGTTTGCTGGAACGTATGAATCGCCAGGAGATTTACAGAGCGATGTGAACGGAAAGCTATTTAAAGAGTCATTTGGGATGGCATCAGCGCGTGCAGTTGCTGCACGTACTTCAGGTGAAGATGCTTTCGATCGCGCGCGTAAAGCGCTCTTTGAAGAGGGAATTTCAACATCACGCATGTATTTAAATCCCGCTCGACCTGGTGTTGAAGATTTACTCGATGAAATTATTGCTGGGCTGCGTTCATCATGCACGTATGCAGGTGCTAGAAACTTAGCGGAATTTAGTGAGCGAGCAGTGGTTGGAATTCAATCATCGGCGGGATATGCCGAAGGCCGACCTTTACATTCTTCGTGGGGTAATTAACTTTCCAGCATCTTTTCAAGTTTGTTTTTCAAAATTACAATAACTCCAATAACAATCACTAAGAAAGCAATAGCCCAATACTTTAAGTATTTTTCTAGGGTTGCTAATGAATTAGCGAATTCATAGCCCAAGACAATAACAATGGTGCTAAAAACTATTCCGCCCGCAGCATTCCATTTAAGGAAAGTTCGGTAAGGAACGTTATGCATTCCAGCCATCGCTGGAACGAGCGCGCGAAGAAGAGCTTGCGCGCGACCAAAAAAGATTGCCCCGCCGTGATATTTAGCGAAGATAGCCTCGGCCAACTTCCAACGTTTTTCCCCTACGAATTTACCAAACTGCGTAGTCTTAATTCGCGGGCCAAAGTGTTTGCCAACTTCATAACCAACTGAGTCACCTGCAATGGCACCTACAACTGCGCAGATAATAAATAACCACAACGGCCAAACTTTTGAGTGGGCGAGCACGCCACCAATTAATAGCGAAGTCTCACCAGGTAAAACAAAGCCAACAAAGGCGGCAGCTTCGGCAAAAGCTAAAAGGATGAGCAGCGCGAATAATGGGATCTGCAAATTATGGGCAACTAGCCAATCTGCAGTGTGATGAATCCAGCCCGACATGCGAGAACTCTAGCCGTGACTTAGACTCCCGCAATGATGAAAGCACAAACTGCCGTAGAAATTCACGACGTATTGGCTAATCGTCGCAGTCCTCGATCACTAGATTCCACTGCCACATTGTCCGATCAAGATCTCGTAGCTATTTTGGAGGCTGCCCGATGGGCGCCTTCGGCTAATAATGGTCAGCCGTGGCGCTTTTATGTTGGCAATCGCGGAGATGAAGTTTTCAATGCGATCCTTGATTCGCTAGCTTCTTTTAATCAAGGGTGGGCTCATCGCTCATCGACTTTAATTGTCGTGGCCGGTGTTCATTCTCGTGAAGATGGAACTCCCAATAAAGGTTTTCTATATGACTGCGGCTTAGCGGTTTCACAAATGGTTTTTGAAACCCATCACCGCGGTTATGTTGCTCATCAAATGACTGGATTCGATGCAGCAAAGGCAGCTGAAAATTTAGGAATGGATAGTTCATTAACTCCGGTTGCCGTAATTTCTATCGGTACACAAGCCCCTGCCGAACACTTACAAGGTGCGATGTTGGAACGTGAAGTTGCACCACGTGTGCGTAAAGAACTTTCTGAGATCGTTATTAAAGGTTTGCCACTTTAAAAACGTGAACGAATTTCCCACAGATCTTTAAATACTGGGTTGAAAAGCGTGCTCGCTAAATAATCCACTCCACTTGAACCGCCAGTACCAATTTTATGTCCGATGGTGCGCTCTACCATTTTTACATGGCGATATCGCCACTCTTGCATACCTTCATCGATATCAACCAGGCGCTCGCACACCATAGAACTTTCCGGATCTTTGTTATGAACTTCTAGCAAGACATCTTGGACTCGAAGATTTGATTCATAACCAAGTGATTTGTCCCGATTTAAAACATCGGTAGGTATGGCATGTCCGCGCTTAGCTAAATAAGCCAGCGCTGAATCCCACACGGAATTACCCGAAGTAATTAAAGCAATTTCAGCTTGTACATCGGGAGGTAAGTGACCAGCCATTCTTGTATCGCGGCGGCCCAGGATTGCTTCAACTTTTCTAAATTGTGCAGATTGGAAACCACTGGACGATGAAAGATAAGCACGGAAAGCGTTGAACTGTAAAGGTGTCATTGTTTCTAAAATATCAATTTGGGTTACGCAGACTTTGAGAATTGTGCGGATGCGTCCCAATATCGCTAATGAATAATGTGTATCTCCATTTTCCATAGTGCGTTGGGCTTGTGCAAACTCATGAATTAATTGCTTAAACCAGAGTTCGTAAGTTTGATGAATGATTATAAAAAGCATTTCATCATGTTCAGGTCCTTGTGAAAGTGGGCGCTGCAGATTAAGAAGTTCATCGACAGCCAGATAAGAGCTGTACGTCAGGGCTGAATCGAAGTTTTCGCTCATGTGACTCGTGAACCGCCTTCTTTAATTGTTTTGTATTGACCTGATGCCACTAAATCGCGCATGCGATTGAAACCATCCCATACTTCAACGTAAGACGTCGGCAAAGGGGATATTGCTAAACGAATTGAATTCGGTGTTCGATAATCTGGAATGACATTGGATATTTGTCGCAGAGCAATGCAAATTTGAGCTGCATCTGGGTGAACTAGAGAAATATGTCCACCGCGCTCTTTTGGATCACGGGATGTATTTAATTCCAT
>CAIXDY010000045.1 GCA_903918325.1 uncultured Actinomycetes bacterium | reverse complement strand
GCGGTGGCTTGCAACTTCAGCATCGGCTGGATCATCACGAAGCGTACGCAAAAAGAGCGTAGACATTTTCAACATGGCGTGAGCCTATCGAACATCAACTGATGGTTGCCCAGAAGCAACGCCTGCAGCTTCCATTTCTTCGGCCAATCGCATTGCTTCTTCAATAAGAGTTTCAACAATTTGTGCTTCAGGCACGGTCTTAATTACTTGACCCTTTACAAATATTTGACCTTTTCCATTTCCAGATGCAACGCCTAAGTCGGCTTCGCGTGCTTCACCTGGGCCATTAACAACACAACCCATTACTGCAACGCGAAGTGGCACGGTCATGCCTTGCAAACCGGCCTGAACTTTTTCAGCCAATGAGTAAACATCAACTTGAGCACGCCCACATGATGGGCAAGAGACGATTTCAAGTTTTCGTTGGCGCAAATTCAAAGATTCTAAAATTGAAATTCCGACTTTAACTTCCTCAACTGGCGGCGCTGATAAAGAAACTCGAATCGTGTCGCCAATACCTTCAGCCAATAAGATGCCAAAAGCTGTTGCAGATTTAATTGTGCCTTGAAAAATTGGGCCCGCTTCAGTCACACCTAAGTGCAATGGGTAGTCAGATTTTGCCGCAAGAATTCGGTATGCATTAACCATAGTTACTGGATCATGATGCTTAACTGAAATTTTAATATTAGAAAAGCCATGTTCCTCAAATAAAGATGCTTCCCATAATGCTGATTCAGCTAAAGCTTCTGGCGTGGCTTTCCCATATTTTGCAAGTAAGCGTGGATCAAGCGAGCCAGCATTGACACCAATACGGATTGGAATCCCGGCATCTCCGGCAGCTTTAGCAACTTCTTTAACTTTGTCGTCAAATTGTTTGATGTTTCCGGGATTAACTCGAACTGCAGCACACCCAGCATCAATGGCTGCAAAAATATATTTTGGTTGAAAATGAATATCAGCGATAACCGGTATCTGGGATTTCTTAGCAATTTGAGCAAGTGCATCGGCATCATCTTGGCTTGGAACTGCAACGCGAACAATTTGGCAACCCGATGCAGTTAATTCAGCGATCTGCTGCAAAGTTGCGTTGACATCTGAAGTAAGCGTTGTACACATCGACTGAACGCTGACTGGGTAATCACTGCCAACACCTACATTTCCAACCATCATCTGGCGCGTCTTGCGACGTGGGCTCAATGTTGGCGGCGGAGCGCTGGGAATTCCTAGATCTACCATGGCGCTATTGTGCCGTAAGAATGCGCTGAGCGCTAAAGATTAAGAACAACTGGATTAACAATGTCTGCAACGAGCAGCAAAACCGTTAGCGCCGCAAGGATCACAAACACAACCATAGTTACAGGGGCGAGCAAGGTCACATCGATAGCCCTTGGTCGAGGGCGACCTCTACGACGTGCAATGAATGCGCGTACTTCATCGGCAATTGCTACTGCCATATGACCACCATCTAGAGGCAATAGCGGCAGGAGATTAAATAGCCCAACAAAGATATTTAAACTAGCAATAATTAAAATAAATGTAGAAATTCGCTCAGAAATTGAGAGTGACGTACTTCCAATTGCTTGTCCTGAAACTCTGGCAACACCTACAACGCCAACTAATCCATTGGGGTCACGAGTTTGTCCGCCAACAGTTTCGCCCCATAACGCAGGTACTTTTGACGGCAATTTAGCGAGTGATTTAACACTCTCACTCAGAAAATTACGGGTAAGCGTTGCCGAGTTCTTTAAAGATGTTGGCAGGCTTTCCCGCTTGAGGCCAACTTTATTAATAATTCCTAGTAGATATCGCGCTTTACCGTCAACGGTTTGAAGGCGAGGCGATGCATTAATCGTGAGGCTTTCTGAGTTTCTTTTAACTAAAAGTGTCAGTTCCTTGCCTTGTGAATTGCGAATAGCTAAAACATCGTTGTACCAATTCGTAACTTTCTTGCCATTTATTGCGATAACTTCATCACCAGAAAGCAAGCCGGCAGCTTGTGCGGCAGAATCTTTTACAACTGAATCAATAACTGGCAGAACTTGATTCGTACCGATTCCGGCAAATAAAACAAAAAGTAATAGGTACCCAAGAACAAAGTGCAAGAAAGAACCTGCCCCTAAAACAATTAATTTGCGGGAGGAGGAAGCTTTATAAAATGCACGCTCTTCTTCGCCCTCGGGCATTAAATCCCCCGGGGTCATTCCCTCAATCCGGCAGTAACCACCAGCTGGAATTGCTTTAATACCGAACTCAGTTTCACCTCTGCGGGTAGACCAGATCCGCGTACCAAAGCCTAAAAAGTATTCAGTAACTTTCATCCCATAATGTTTAGCCGTTATGAAATGGCCAAACTCATGAATCATTACTGAAAGTAGCAGGGCAACTACAAAAGCTAGAACTCCTAGAAATTGCATTATGGGACCAATCTTAATAGTTGCAACTTGGCTTGGGTGCGAGCAGCATCCTCGATGGCACTGACATCACTGATATCTCTGAGCGTTTTTGGCGCATCTTTCTCCATATCGTGGACTACATGATCGACTATGGAAACAATAGATTTGAACTCCACTTTATTAGCCAGAAAAGCTTCAACTGCGACCTCATTGGCGGCATTAAAAATTGCAGGCATCGCACCTGCTAACTGACCGCAGTGACGCGCCAGTTCGATGCTTGGAAATTTAGTTGTATCAATTGGTTCAAAAGTCCAAACGTGATCTACTTTCCAATCAAT
>CAIXDY010000044.1 GCA_903918325.1 uncultured Actinomycetes bacterium | reverse complement strand
TGTCATACGTCATAGGTGCAAGGCTACGGCAGAAACAGTGTTACTGACGAGTTATAGATTCTTCTCACCCCGCGCTTTTGCTTGCGCGTCGCGCCATTTAGCAATTTCACCGTGATTTCCACTTAATAAAATCTCAGGCACCGAGATTCCGCGCCATTGCTGCGGTTTTGTGTAATTAGGATATTCCAGATAACCCTCTTGATTGTGTGACTCCTCAGCAAGTGAACCCGGGTTACCCAGCACTCCAGGTATTAACCGAGTAATCGCTTCGATCATTACAAGACTGGCAACTTCTCCCCCGCCTAAAACGTAATCGCCAATTGATACCTCATGCACTCTAAAACCTTGAGAAAGATAATGTTGGCGAACTCGGTCATCGATACCTTCGTAACGACCGCAAGCAAAAACTAAATGTGAAGCATTCGAAAGCGACTGCGCCATTGGCTGATCGAAGCGTTTACCTGCTGGAGTAAGAATTATTAAATCTGAATCAACCGTCATCAATGGATCTAAGGCTGCGCCCCATATCTCGGGCATCATCACCATGCCGGCGCCACCACCATAAGGCGTGTCATCGACTTGGTTGTGAACATTTGTGGCAAAGCTGCGTAAGTCATGGATTCCAAAACTAACTAGTTGGCTCTCTTGTGCCTTGCCAAGTAGTGAGAGTTTTAATGGCGAAAAATAATCCGGAAAAATAGTGACGGCATCAATTCTCATCACTGGGCACCCGATAACTCTGGCGGGATAACCGTAACTTTTTTCGCGGCAATATCGACGACCGGAACTAATTGATGAACAAAGGGAATAAGAATTTCGCCATCTTCAGTCTTGATTGCCAATAAATCTTGGCCCGGCAAATTAACCACATCAGTGACTTCGCCAATTTTTACCCCTGATTCAAGGTGAGCGGCACAGCCAATGAGTTGAAGTACGTGATAGTCATCTTCATCTACACCAGGTTCATCGATATCAACATCGCAGTAAATCAAAGTGTTCCGTAGTTTTTCGATGGAATTGCGGTCACTGATACCTTCGAAACCCAGCAATAAAATACCGTTATGAACACGGCCTGAAATAATTGTGAGTTCGCCTAGAGCGTCAGTTTGTAGTTTATTTCCAATTGCAAAACGACGATCAGGTTCGTCAGTTCGAACCTCAATCGTCGCTTCACCAAGAATTCCGTGGGCGCGACCGATGCGCCCCACGAGTAAACGCATTGTTAGAGAGCTTCGTCGGTCTCGATGAGATCGACGCGGACTGTACGTCCTGCAATTGCACTTACGACCGTTCGAAGTGCTTTTGCAGTACGGCCATTACGACCAATAACTTTGCCGATATCTTCTGGGTTCACACGAACTTCCAGCGTTGTTCCACGACGATGTGTTTTTTCTGCAACAACTACATCATCGGGATTATCGACGATTCCCTTTACTAAATGCTCGAGGGCTTCATCCATCATTGTTATTCGGCAGCCGCTTCTTCAGTTGGTGCTTCAGCCACAACTTCAGCTGGAACCTCGGTCACCGCAATTTCTTCCACAGCAACTTCTGCGACGGCAACTTCTTCAACGCAACTTCTGCTACTGGTTCAGATGTTGCTTCTGGAGTTGGGTTGGCTTTTGCAGCTAACTTCTCCTGTGCTTTCTTCTTAAGCGTGGTTGCGCCTTCCTTAGGCTCTTCCATTGCCGCCTTCATCGCTGCTTCATAAGCAACGTGCTTGCCGACCTTTGGGGCTGCAACGCGAAGAGTTCCTTCAGTTCCAGGAAGACCCTTGAACTTCTGCCAATCTCCAGTTACCTTCAAAAGAGCTGCAACAGCCTCTGATGGTTGTGCGCCAACACCAAGCCAGTACAGAGCACGCTCTGAATTGATCTCGATAAGTGATGGCTCTTGTCCTGGTACGTAACGACCAATTTCTTCAATTGATAGACCATTACGTGCCTTGCGTGAGTCAGTAACAACTACGCGAAAAAATGGTGTACGAATTTTTCCCATGCGCATTAAGCGAATTTTTGTAGCCAAGTGAAATTGTGCTCCTGTTTATGTGCGTTATAAAAATTAATCGCAGCGGGGTGCGCAATCAATTACATACAACTGTCGGTCGTGGATGTTGATCGGGGATAGAGGGCCCCATCAACAGGTGGCCAATTCTGCCATCTAGGGGGTCAAAAGGTGAAATCGCCCTTTATTGCCGCTCTTCTAAGGCTCGCTTGGCGGGATTTCCAGATTTCGACTTCTTCTTCGGCGCGGTGTGTACGGCGGCAGTTTTTGGCATCGCTGGAAGACCCATGCCGGCCATACCTTGTGGCATTCCGCCGTTTCTTACTTGCTTCATCATTTTTTGCGCAGCCGAGAAGCGATCCACCAAATTATTTACATCAGAGACTTTGCGACCAGCGCCAAGGGCGATGCGTGCACGGCGTGAGCCATTTAAAATCTTCGGATCGCGTCGTTCAATTGGCGTCATAGATTGGACTATTGCTTTGGTCCGAACTATTTCATTCTCATCAATATTTTCGATCTGCTTTTTCATTCCACCCGCACCAGGCAACATTCCTAAAATCTTCGACATTGATCCCATTTTGGAAATAGCTTGTAACTGCTCTAGGAAGTCCTCCAATGTGAAATCTTCGCCACTTGCAAACTTGGCTTCAAGTTTGGCTGAAGTATCAGTGTCGAAAGCTTTCTTAGCTTGTTCAGCAAGGGTTGCTACATCGCCCATTCCAAGAATGCGCGAAGCCATACGGTCTGGATAAAAAATATCGAAATCGCTGAGTTTTTCACCCGTTGATGCAAACATAATGGGACGTTTTGTAATCGAAGCGATTGATAAAGCTGCACCACCACGTGCATCACCATCTATTTTTGTGAGTACAACTCCATCAAAACCCACGCCATTTAAGAAGGCTTCAGAGGTCCGAACTGCATCTTGACCGATCATTGCATCAACAACAAAGAGGATTTCATCTGGATTAACTGCGTCGCGAATGGAAATCGCTTGCTGCATTAACTCTTCATCGATACCTAAACGACCAGCAGTATCGACAATGACCATGTTGTATAACTTTGATCGTGCAAACTCAATTCCAGCTTTAGCTACTTTGACTGGATCACCGACACCGTTACCGAGTTCGGGGGCGAATACCGGTACGCCTACGCTCTCACCAACAACTTGCAGTTGTGTAACCGCGTTGGGGCGCGCTAAATCTGATGCAACTAAAAGTGGTGTGTTTCCTTGATCGGCGTAGAACTTGGCAAGTTTTCCTGCCAAAGTTGTTTTACCTGCACCTTGTAAACCCGCCAACATAATGACCGTGGGAGGGTTTTTAGCAAAGCGAATTCGACGTGCCGCTCCCCCAAGAATTTCAACTAATGAAGCGTTAACAATTTCAAATATCGCCTGGGCTTGATTGGTTCCAGACTGCAAAGTGGGCAGGGCTGCAATAGATTTTTCACGAACCTGGGCTATGAAGCTTTCAACCACCGACAAAGCAACATCAGATTCCAAAAGCGCTTGGCGAATTTCCGAACATGTATTTTCGATATCAGCATTACTGAGTTTTCCGCGAGAGCGCAGCGCCGAAAATGCACCACTAAATCGGTTACTGAGTGATTCAAACATAAGGCGCTAAGACTACTTGAGCAGCAGCCTTAAACGCGAAGCGACCTCGTCAGCCCGCGCTGTGCTCAGGGGTCCACCCGAAATTTCCGTCACATACAAAGTGTCAATGGCTTCAGCCCCCAACGTTGTGACAATCGCAGATCTAATATCAATTTTAGATTGCGTAATTCCGGCACCGATTCTAAATAAAAGTCCTGGTCTATCGTGGCTTCGAACTTCGATGATCGTTGCTTCAGTAGCACCATCATTGAATATTTCAACAACTGGATCCGGTACAGGAATAGCGGGGATGGCGGCGTAGGCTTCAGCTCGAGCTATTAACTTCTCTTCGATGTGGGTCGCATCATTAAAAGCCCGTTCGATCTCAGCCCGTAAATATTCTGCAGTGACTTCAGGGGCATACGGTTCAGGAGTAACAATCCACTTCATAACCGCCGAGTTTCCATGAGTTTTAGTACGGGCCGATCGCACATCTAATCGAGACGTGTTAAGAACTCCCGCAACTAATGAAAGAAGTCCAGTTTTATCGGGAGAAATAATCTCGATCGAATAACCATTTTCCCGTTTTTCTAGATTGACATGCAAAATACCGGTTTGCGCCAAGCTCAACTGTTCCGCACTAATGACTGGTTGCTTAGCCACAGTACTTGAACCTGTCATCGCTTTCTTAACCCGTGCAACTA
This sequence comes from uncultured Actinomycetes bacterium, assembly GCA_903918325.1. GTDB lineage: Bacteria > Actinomycetota > Actinomycetes > Nanopelagicales > Nanopelagicaceae > Planktophila. The sequence continues at coordinate 3,826 of CAIXDY010000044.1, read as the reverse complement.
AATCTGCAACAAGTGTTGCTTTCCAATCACTCCATGCCCCACTGCCAGTAGCTTCGCCATCGGCGATACTCAAAGCATGTAGAAGTTCTAAAGTATTAAGATCAGGAATGACATCGACGATTGATTGAATGGTCGCTGGATCATCCAAGTCACGGCGAGTAGCTGTGGCTGATAAAAGTAAATGATGTTTCACAAGCAGCTTAATAATTGCAACATCTTCTTCTGGAAACCCAACACGCTTTGCTAATGGCGCGATCAAACGCTCACCCCGCAATGAATGATCTTCTTCGCTGCCTTTACCGATGTCATGGAAAAGGGCGCAGAAAAGTAATAAATCTGGTCGGTGAACTTTTCGCGTCAAAGCCGCAGCCCTGACCGCAGTTTCAACCATATGTCGGTCCACCGTATGGCGATGCAAAACATTTCGTTGAGGAAGTGAGCGAAGCGCTAACCATTCAGGAATCCAGTGAAAAATGATCTCTTCTTGATCTAAAGCTTCAAAAATCGCAATCATCGCTTCACCCGCACCAATGAGAGAGATTAAGTATTCACGTGCTTCACGGGGCCACGGATTAGGAAGCACAGCTTTATTTTCTTCGAGGGCATTGGATAAAGACGTGTAAGAATCAAGTGAGATTGGCAGACCTAACTGGGCAGCAGTAGCCGCGGCTCGCAAACCAATTAAGGGATCGGCGGCAAAGTCAGTGTGAGGGTCAATAACTATTTCTCTTTGTGAGACCGATAGATTTTGAGCAACTACATCAGTTCGTGGTTTACGAAGGAAACGCCCAAAACCATCTTTTCCCTTTTGCTCTATTTGATGCCACGTGAAATCTAAAAGATAGTCGACCGACCGTGCAGCTCGAGCCACATCACTCATTAACCCATCGGCATCGCTGTATTTTAGTTTTGCCGCTACTGCATCCTGTTCTTGAAAAAGAAGACGGTCTTTGTTGCGTCCACTCGTTACGTGCAACGCTTCACGGATATCGTTGAGTTTAGATTCGGCCCAACTAATTCGCTCTAGGGGCACTCGTACTGTTCCAGATAATGAAATCGCACGTAGCGCATTGATATCTCGCAAACCTCCACGCGCTTCTTTTACGTCGGGTTCCAATAGATACGCTAGTTCTCCAGAGCGTTCATGGCGATTGGATAATGATTCTTTAAGTTCGGTTAAGCGATTACGCGCGTTCTTATGCCAATTTTCAAGATTATCTGCCTGAACTAGCGCTACTAAATCGGCATCACCGCACACTAGGCGAATATCCAGTAGACCTAGCGCAACTTTTAAATCACTTTCAGCGGCATCTCGAGTTTGTGCACGGGTACGTACTGAGTGATCAACGCTTTTGCGATCCCACAATGGATAGAGAAGATTATTTACAAACTCAGAGAGTATCTCCTGTGAAAATTGATCTTGATGCAAGATGAGAATATCTAAATCTGATCCAGGTGAGAGTTCACCACGACCATAACCACCAACGGCAGCCAGAGCTAAACCTTTAGAGGTTTTACCGGTTTTTTCTAATGCTTTTGTAAATAGTGAAAGAAGGTAGCGATCGCTCTCGTTCGATCGCTCCCTTCTTTCACGCGTTCCCATGTGGCTATCTTAGATTGCGTCAGGGCCACGCTCTCCCGTACGTACGCGTACAACTTGATCTACTGGAGTGGTCCAAACCTTTCCATCACCGATTGATCCCGTTGATGCCGCTTTTACGATTACATCAACGACGGCGCCAGCTTCAGCATCATCGGCTAGAACTTCAAGGCGAACCTTTGGAACTAAATCAACGGTGTACTCAGCACCGCGATAGACCTCGGTATGTCCTTTTTGACGACCAAAGCCACTGGCTTCTGAGACCGTCATCCCAGTCACGCCATGTGCTTGCAGCGCATTTTTAACATCATCTAACTTGAAGGGTTTGAGAATTGCTGTAATAAGTTTCATTAGAAATTACCTCCACGTGATGAGCTAGACATTTCATAAGCTGTTTCAGCATGCTCGGTTAAGTCAATACCCTCAACTTCAGCATCCTTTGAAAGACGGAAACCAATTGTCTTTTCGATAATAAATCCAAGAACCAGCGTGACAAGGAATGAGTAAAGAGCAACCATTCCAACACCCAGCGCTTGCTTACCAAGAAGAGTTGTTCCACCACCATAGAAGAGACCATCTAGGCCAATGCTATTTACAACATGGGTTCCAAATAATCCGATCGCTAGTGATCCCCAAATTCCACCGACAAGGTGAACACCAACAACGTCAAGTGAATCATCAAAACCGAACTTGTACTTTAAGCCAACTGCAAGTGCGCAGAAGATTCCAGCGAATAGCCCGATGACTACTGCTGCCCATGGTGCAACGAAAGCACAAGCAGGAGTAATCGCAACTAATCCCGCAACTGCGCCAGATGCTGCACCTAATGAAGTTGCATGGCCATTTCGAATTTTTTCAACTAACAACCAACCGATAAGTGCGCCAGCGGTTGCAACTTGAGTATTCATAAATGCCAAACCAGCAGTTCCATTTGCGGCAAGGGCTGAGCCGGCATTGAATCCAAACCAACCAAACCACAACAAACCTGAACCGAGTAGAACAAGTGGAAGTGAATGAGGGCGCATTGCTTCTTTGCGCCATCCAACGCGCTTTCCAAGGACAATTGCAAGAGCTAAACCAGCAGCACCAGCATTAATGTGAACGGCAGTTCCACCGGCGAAATCTTCCAAACCTTTACCTGCTAGATAACCAGTTCCGGTAACGGTGTCACCAACTTTATTACCAAATGCAAATACCCAGTGTGCGACTGGGAAATAAACAATAGTTGTCCAAATCGCAACAAATACTGCCCACGCAGTGAACTTTGTGCGATCAGCAATTGCACCCGAAATAAGTGCTGGGGTGATGATTGCGAACATCAATTGGAATGCTGCGAAAACTAAAACTGGAATTGGATATACCCCACCATTATTTGTGAAGTCATTAACCATTCCGCCTAAGCCGGATAAAGAAAAACTCCCATACCAAGCTGAATGTGCTTTGTAACCAAAAGCTAATTCAAATCCATAAATTACCCACAAAATACTTACGATTCCGATTGTCACAAATGACATCATCATCATATTCAGAACGCTCTTAGTACGAACCATTCCACCATAGAAAAAGGCAAGTCCTGGTGTCATGAGAAGAACGAGAGCGGTGCTTGCTAACATCCAGGCGGTATCACCTGAGTTCAACACGGTTTCTGTCATGTTTCTTTTCTACTTTCGAGTTTGAAGTGCAAGAACCTCGCCTTTGAGATGGGCATACCTTGATGGAGTTCAGTTACAGACAGTGGTTGAAACTATTTCGCGGCGGTGACAAAACCCGCCCTTGTGTTACATCTAGGTTACGAAAGCAGGCCTTGGATATAACTCTGGGCTTCGAAGGGGGCAAAATCGCCCTCGGCCTCGCCTGAACCAATCCATTTGATGGGGATATCAACTTCTTTTTCAATTGCTAAAGCAATGCCGCCACGTGCGCTGCCATCGGTCTTTGTCAGAATAACGCCAGTTACATTGACAGCTTCGGTAAAGATTTTTGCTTGTTGCATTCCATTTTGCCCTGTTGTCGCGTCGATAACTAAAAGGACTTCATTGATTGGGAAAACTTTTTCTACGACGCGTTTCACTTTTTCTAATTCGGCCATTAAGTCATTCTTATTGTGCAATCGACCAGCCGTATCAATAATTAAGAAATCAGCCGCTAACTCTTGTGCGCGTTTTGCTGCATCGAAGGCTACCGAAGCTGGATCTCCATTTGCTTTACCAGAAATAACTTCAACTC
>CAIXDY010000043.1 GCA_903918325.1 uncultured Actinomycetes bacterium | reverse complement strand
TTTGGTGATTACTTTAAAGAGGGCGCAATTGCTCTGGCGTGGGAGCTTTTAACTCGACCCGTCAATGAGGGCGGTTATGGATTTCCTGAGGAAAAACTTTGGGTAACGGTTTATTTGGATGATGATGAAGCTGCCGATATCTGGCATAAAAAAATGGGTGTCCCAAAGGAGCGAATTCAACGCCGCGATATGGCTGATAATTTTTGGTCGATGGGTGTTCCTGGTCCATGCGGTCCATGCTCTGAGATTTATTACGATCGAGGCCCAGCTTACGGATCCGAGGGTGGACCAATCGCTGATGAGAATCGTTACATGGAAGTGTGGAATTTGGTGTTCATGCAAAATGAACGTGGTGCTGGTTCAGGTAAAGATGATTTTCCAATCTTGGGAGAGCTTCCAGCCAAAAGCATTGATACGGGTCTTGGCTTAGAACGTATGGCGGCGCTGTTACAAGGTGTAGAAAATATTTATGAAATCGATACAACGATGCAGATTTTGAATAAGGCATCGCAGCTCACTGGCGTGAAATATGGAAGTAACGAAAAGTCCGATATTTCTCTACGAATTATCGCTGATCATGCTCGAACTTCGGCAATGTTGATTGGTGATGGAGTTACGCCAGGCAATGAAGGCCGAGGCTATGTTCTGCGCCGCATGATGCGCCGCACAATCCGCAATATGCGCTTACTTGGTTCGATGGATCCAATCATGTCAGAGCTAACCGTTGCTGCGATTGGCGCAATGGGGCCTCAGTATCCTGAATTAGTAACTGACACTCAACGAATTTTATCGGTCAGTGTTTCTGAAGAAGAAAGTTTTCTACAAACACTCAAGAGCGGCACGCAAATTTTTGATGTTGCCAGTTCTGCACTTAAGAAAAGTAAAAGTTCAGTTTTGCCTGCAGAAGATGCTTTCAAACTGCACGATACATATGGTTTCCCTTTCGATTTAACTTTGGAAATGGCGCGCGAAGAGGGTCTCTCGGTTGATGAAGATGGATTCCGACGCTTGATGAAAGAACAAAAGGATCGCGCTAAAGCCGACTCCAAAGCGAAAAAGAGCGGACATACCGATCTTTCTGTCTATCGCCAAGTCGCCGATAAACACGGTAAATCTGATTTCGTTGGTTATACGCAGCTAGAAAATGAGGCAAAAATTACCGCAGTTCTTGTTGATGGAGTTTTAGTTAATAGCGCAGGAGCTGGCGATGAAGTCGAAGTTATTTTGGATCGCACATCTTTTTACGCCGAAGGTGGTGGCCAACTTGCTGATGGCGGATCGATCACTTTGGCCAATGGTTGTCTCGTAGAAATTGATGATGTGCAAACTCCCGTTCCTGGGATTTTCGTACATCGAGGTCGTGTAACTAGTGGCGCACTAGAAACAGGGAGTTCGGCATTAGCTGCTATTGATTCACAGAGACGTCAAGCAATTTCACGTGCACACACTGCAACACACATGGTGCACAAAGCTTTTCGTGAACTTCTTGGAGAAACTGCCACACAAGCTGGCTCTGAAAATGCGCCCGGACGTTTCCGTTTTGATTTCCCGGCGACTGGTGCGGTTCCTGCATCTGTACTCAATGAAGTAGAAGCTCGTGTCAACACATTGCTATTGGATAACTTAGAAGTCACTGCCGAAACCATGAGTCAAGACGCGGCTAAGAAACTTGGTGCGATGGCGTTGTTCGGCGAAAAATATGGTGACCAAGTTCGCGTTGTAAGTGTGGGGGATTGGGCCCGTGAATTATGTGGAGGTACACACGTTTCGCGCTCAGGCCAGTTAGGTGTTGTTAAGTTATTAAGTGAATCCTCGATCGGCGCAGGCGTTCGACGTGTTGAAGCGTTAGTCGGTGTCGACGCTTATAAGTTCTTAGCTCGTGAACATATTCTTTTGAACTCCTTGACTGAGATTATAAAAGGTGCACGAGTTGAAGAATTGCCTGAACGTATAAATGCGCTTGTAGCATCAATGAAAGATATTGAAAAGGAATTGAGTTCCTTGCGTTCTTCTCAAGCTTTCGCACAAGTAGACGCCATTGCGAAAACATCAACTGTGATACAGGGAATCACAACCACGGTTGCAGTTCTCAGCGATGGAATTTCAGGCGATGACTTACGCAAAATTGCACTCGAACTACGCAACAAATCAGCAAACAGTGTTGTGGCGCTAATAAGTGTGAATGATTCCAAACCAGTTTTAGTTGTTGCAGTCAGTGATGCTGCCCGAGCCCAAGGCGTAAAAGCTGGGGCACTAGTAAAAGTGGGTTCCACAATCCTGGGTGGTGGCGGTGGCGGTAAAGATGACTTTGCTCAAGGTGGCGGTACAGATGCTTTGAAATCTGCCGATGCGTTGGCAGCTATTTCTCAATCCCTCGTTGGATAATTCCTCTATGCAAAGAGGTCGCCGAATCGCTTTCGATTATGGCGATGTTCGAATCGGTGTAGCGGTTTCTGATCCAGATGCGATTTTGGCCTCTCCGCTAAAAACTTTAGTGGCAACTGATAAAAAACTTGCACACGAACTGAGCACAATTTTCACCGAGTTCGAACCGGTCTGTATCTACGTGGGCAAACCTACGCATATGGATGGACGAGACAGTGAGTCATCGGTAAAGGCACGCGATTTTGCCGAATTGATCAAGTCGCTCACGCCATGTCCCGTCGAACTCATTGATGAACGTTTGAGCACAGTGAGCGCCACTAAATCGATGCGCGAATCTGGTGTCAAAGACAAAGATGCCCGTCAAAGAATTGATCAAGCCGCGGCCGTCGCAATTTTGGAGTTCGCCCTTGAGTTAGAAAAGAAACGTTCATGAAGTTTCTCGAACGTCCGCTGGCACGTCTGTGCATAGCTTTTCTGTTGATTGGCTCGCTTACATTTTCTATACATGCGCTGCGTTCCAACATCTCTGCAGCGCCCAATTTCAATTGCGTGAGCGATGTGAGTTCACTTAATTCTGTAGTCATCGACATTCCAGATGGAGCTACTGGTTCAGCGGTCGCCGATATTTTGTACAACAATGGAGTGACTAAATCGGCTTTATCGTATTTTCGTGTAGCAGTTTCTAATTCACGGTCGGCCCAAGTTGCACCGGGTGCGCATCAACTGAATCAAGGAATTTGTGCCAAGCAAGCGCTGACACAGTTACTAGATCCCGCGTTGATTCCACATTTGATCAAGATCTCCGAAGGTGCTTGGCTAAGTGAAGTACGAAGTTATCTCATTGCTTATGGGTATAGCTCTTCAGATGTTGCACAAGCATTTTCTCAAGTAAAATTGCCGAACGGTTTCAAAAAAGTAGAAGGTTTACTATTTCCGGCGCAATATAGTTTTGCGAAGAACGTAAATGCGCTACAGGCGGTTCAGACAATTATCAATCGATTCAGTGAAGATTCGTCGGGCCAAGCCCTTCTAGCAGCCTCCGGAAAATATACGCCTGCACAGCTTTTGATCATTGCATCGCTCATTCAAGCCGAAGGTGACCTAAAAGATTTTGCGAAAATATCGCGTGTTATCCGTAACCGCCTGGAAATTTCAATGCCCCTTCAACTTGACTCAACGGTGCATTACATCAAAAAGGATCGCGGTAAAATTTTCTTGAGCACCGATTCAACTCTCATAAATTCGCCATTTAATACCTATAAGCACTATGGGCTACCACCGTCACCGATTGGCAATCCAGGAGCTGCGGCCATCGATGCCGCACTTCATCCAGTCGACGGGGATTGGCTCTTTTTCATTACTGTTGCCCCTGGTGATACGCGTTTCACGCGATCGAGTGAGGAGTTCTTAATGTGGAAGGCGCTCTATGAAAAAAATAGAAAGGCAGGAGCCTTTAAATGATTAAAGCGGCAGTCCTAGGCTCGCCCATTTCGCATTCATTAAGCCCACTCCTGCATACAACGGCTTATAAGGAATTAGGAATTGCAGCTTCATACGAGGCGATCGAGTGCACATCGGGCAATCTTGGCGAATTTATTGCGGGTTTAGATTCTTCATGGACCGGATTTTCCTTAACGATGCCCCTCAAAGAAGAAGTGATTAATGTTGCCACATCGGTCTCGCAATTAGCGTCAAGAATTAATAGCGCAAATACTCTCGTGCACACAGACGGGTTTTGGTCGGCGACAAGTACCGATGTGATTGGTTTTGCAAACTCTTTGGCGATGCATGGCGTAGACGTGGAAGGTCACGTCGTCATTCTTGGCGCGGGTGCAACTGCGCGAGCTGCCGCCGCAGCATGTGATGGTTTAGCTAAAGAAATAACGGTAGTGAGCCGCTCAACCTCACGTATTCCCGATATGTCGAATTCAGTTATTGCCTCAGATTTGAATTTTGTGGATTGGGACAATGCGCAGATTTTGCATGATGCAGATTTGATAATCAGTACAACCCCTCAAGGCGTGACGGATCATTTGAGCGCTACTTTTCCGACCGTAACCAAAGCCCCATTCTTCGAAGCGCTCTACAAACCATGGCCAACGTTTGCGGCGAAGGAGTGGGCTGCGCGTGGTGGTCTAGTTATAGATGGTTTAGATTTACTCATTCATCAAGGTATTGCGCAGATCGAGATTTTCTCCGGAGTTACTTTTGACACAACATCGATGTATAGCCTGCTACGAAAGAGCGGTCTGAGCGCACTCGGATAGTCCACAGGGCTTTTTTTAGTTCGTAATTCGCGTCTAGATTTCTTGCGTGTTCCTCTTTCTTTTGGCGCTTCCAATCTGTTTAGCGGATCTGACGTATAGAAAGATTCCAAATATTTACTTACTAACGTTGGGTTATTTCGTCTTCATGCGTTGCATTTTTTACGGCGCCCCATCCATAATCCTCACGCTTTTTTTTCTTCTCATTCTCCTCATATTCTCGTTAGCAGGATTAGGAATGGGGGATACCAAGTTATTGGCATTAATTTTCTTTGGTCTACAGATGAATTCATTACTAGATATGTTTCTATTTTTCACTCTCATTTTTTGTGCGGCTTTGATGCAAATTGGCCTGCAATCGCTAGTAACTCGCCGATTTCCTAACTCGATAGCGATGGCACCGGCCATATTTATTGGTTTGGGCCTTTATTTGGCGACGGGAACCCACTGAATTCTGCAACAATACGTCCATGCGTTGGTTAACAGCTGGTGAGTCACATGGACAGGCATTGAGTGCCATCCTCGAAGGAATCCCTGCATCGGTGGAAATCACCACAGCAGATATTGATTATCACTTGCAGCGCCGCCGCCTTGGTTATGGACGCGGGGCACGCCAAAATTTCGAAGCGGACAAAGTAACAATTCTTGGGGGAGTGCGTTTAGGTCTGACCCAAGGCGGACCGATCGCGATTCAAGTCGGTAACTCTGAATGGCCGAAATGGGAAAAAGTAATGTCGGCAGATCCCGTCCCGAAAGATGAAATTGAAAATTTAGCCAGAAATGCGCCATTAACTAGACCGCGACCGGGCCATGCAGATTTAGTTGGAATGCAAAAATATGACCTTGATGACGCGCGACCTATTTTAGAACGCGCAAGTGCTCGAGAGACCGCCGCGCGGGTTGCTCTAGGTGCAGTGGCGCGAAATTTTCTCGAACAAAGTGTTGGTATCAAAATCTTGTCGCATGTTTTATCTATCGGTGCGGTCAGAGTTCCAAATGGAACGATGCTACCCACTCAAGATGATATGAAGCGCATCGATGAAGATGCTGTTCGTTGTGCAGATGAAGCTACTAGTAAGTTAATGATCTCTGAGATCGAAAAAGCACACACCGATGGAGATACCTTAGGCGGTGTAGTCGAGGTGTTAGCTTTCAATATGCCACCTGGTTTAGGTTCACATGTTCATTGGGATCGTCGCTTAGATGCCCAACTTGCTGGTGCGTTGATGGGAATTCAAGCAATTAAAGGTGTTGAAGTTGGCGATGGGTTCGAAACAGCTACACGACGGGGCTCGGTAGCACACGATGAAATCGAAAAAGACTCCAAGGGTAAAATCGTGCGTCGCACAGATCGCGCTGGTGGTACCGAGGGTGGAATGTCTAACGGTGAAATTTTGCGGGTACGCGCAGCCATGAAACCGATTTCTACTGTTCCTAAAGCTTTAGACACTATTGATGTTGCAACGGGTGAAGCCGCAAAAGCAATCAACCAGCGCTCTGATGTTTGTGCCGTACCTGCAGCCGGAGTAGTAGCTGAAGCGATGGTGTCCTTAGTTTTGGCGCAAGCGGTCCTTGAGAAATTTGGCGGCGATTCAATTACTGAGACTCGTCGCAATTTTCAAAGTTACATGCAAAATTTGAACTTCAAATAAGCACATGGCAACAGTAATTCTTGTCGGTCCTCCTGGTGCCGGAAAGTCAACGGTAGGTAAAGCATTGGCTCATGCACGTGGGTGTTCCTTCATTGATACTGATGCCGTTGTCGAGAAAAGTTATGGCGCCGCGATTTCCGATATTTTTGTAGATAAAGGCGAAGATTTCTTTCGCGAACTGGAGTTTAAAGCCCTACAAGAATCATTACAGCACAACGATGCCGTGCTAGCTCTAGGCGGCGGAGCGCCGATATCTTCTCAAGCCCAGGCAATTCTAAAATCTGAAATCGATCGGGTGATTTTCTTAGATGTATCGCTGTCAGTAGCTGCGCCCCGCGTTGGTTTCAATCGCGACAGACCGTTGTTACTTTCTAACCCTCGCGCACAATGGCAAGCTCTAGCCGAGACACGTAGACCTATCTATGAATCTATTGCGGGGCACACTATTAAAGTTGATGACATGAGTGTCCAACAGATCGTCGATAAAATTCAGGATTTGCTTACGTGAAAACGATAAAGGTCAGCGCGGAGCGTACTTACAACGTAACAGTGGATTGCAATTGGCTTAATCAATTAACTCCTTCGCTAGCAGCACGTACTCGCGTGGCCATTGTGCACTCAGTTGCAATGCGTGATCGGTTTAAAGGGCTGGAATCAGTTGATTCAGATGTACATTTTTTTGAAGTCGCCGACGGAGAAAGTGCAAAATCACCCAAAGTTTTGCAGTCCTTATGGGATTGGTTAGGAGCTGCAGGTTTCACACGCTCTGATCTCATTATTGGAATAGGCGGTGGAACCATCACCGATTTAGCAGGTTTTGCTGCAGCGACGTGGTTGCGTGGAATTGATTGGATTTCAGTTCCAACAACACTTGCCGGAATGGTTGATGCATCTATTGGCGGCAAGACCGGTATCAACAGTGACTATGGGAAGAATTTAATTGGTTC
>CAIXDY010000042.1 GCA_903918325.1 uncultured Actinomycetes bacterium | reverse complement strand
GGTAAAACTAGTCCCGATGCCGATGCATATCATCAACAATCCATGGTGCTTGTACCTATGAATACACCGGGCGTTAGCGTTGTAAGGAATTTGTCAGTGTTTGGTTATGACGATCAGCACGGTCACGCCGAGATTTCATTTACTAATGTACGAGTGCCTGTTGCAAATCTTTTGGGCGCCGAAGGTGAAGGCTTCGCACTTGCTCAAGCCCGACTTGGACCTGGCCGTGTGCACCATTGCATGCGCGCTATCGGTATGGCTGAACGTGCACTTTCACTCATGATTTCTCGAACAGCAACTAGAAATGCATTTGGAAAAGAAATTATTCGTCAAGGTGTAATCCAGGAGTGGATCGCACAAGCCCGCATCGATATTGATCAAGCGCGCTTGCTCGTTTTAAAGACCGCATGGCTCATCGATACCGTTGGAGCAAAAGCTGCTCGCAAAGAAATAGCCATGATCAAAGTTGTCGTCCCGCAAATGGCTGCGCGCATCATCGATCACGCAATTCAAAGTCATGGTGGAGCTGGTGTTAGCCAAGACACTCCCTTGGCTGGAATGTATGCCGGTATAAGAACTCTGCGCATCGTCGATGGGCCTGATGAAGTTCATATCCGTGATGTAGCACGCTTAGAAATTAAACCTTATTTGTCATGAGTGATCTGACTGCGGTTCGTGAAGAGGACCGTTTTGACGTGAAACGCATGCACGACTGGTTATCGAATTTCATTGACCAGAAAACTCCGCCAGAGGTTCTTCAATTTCGCAGCGGTGCATCCAATCTGACATATCTTCTGAAGTATCCAGATTGCGAACTCGTTTTGCGCCGTCCTCCTGTGGGGACTAAAGCAGCGTCAGCACATGATATGAAACGCGAATACTTGATTCAATCTAGAGTTAAATCTGCATTTCCATTAGTTCCCACCATGATTGCTCTATGTGAAGACCATTCAATCATGGGCTCTGATTTCTATGTCATGGAGCGCGTTGTCGGAGATATTTTTAGGCGCGACATCAATCAAGAAATCACTGCGCAAGATATCTCAGTGATGGCAGATTCATTAATAACTGGGCTTGTGCAATTGCATGCGGTGGATTCTTCGATTCTGCAAGAACTCAACAAAGGTGCCGGCTATGTACATCGACAAGTTGAAGGTTGGTCTAAACGCTATCGAAATGCTTTAACCCCTGATGTACCAAACGGTGAGGAGCTCATGTCATGGTTATCGGCGAACATGCCTGAAGATAGTGATACGTGTGTCATTCATGGTGATTGGCGGATCGACAATGTTGTTTTCGATTTAAAGCAGTCCCGCATAGTTGGCGTTTTAGATTGGGAGTTAGCAACTGTTGGAGACCCTCTGATGGATTTGGGTTCAGCCCTTGCCTATTGGGTAGATCAGGATGATGAAAGTGCTTTTGCATCACTTCGCAGACAACCGAGTCATTTGCCCGGCATGCCTACTCGCGTGCAATTTGTGCAAAGATATTTAGAATTAAGTGGGCGAGCGTGCGATGATTTCACTTTCTATGAAGTGTTTGGCCTGTTTCGTTTAGCAGTAATCATTCAACAAATTTGGGCTCGCTTCTCAGCGGGGCAAACAACTAATCCCGCTTTTGCCCACTTTGGTGCAGCCGTCAATACATTAATAAATCGAGCAGAGGGAAAAATCCTATGAGGGCTGGCCAAATAAACATTTCAACACGAGCTTTCGCCGTTGTGGATGTGCCAACGCCAGATGCAGGGGCAGGTCAAGTGCGAATAAAAGTAGCCGCAGCCGGAGTGTGCTTATCTGATGTGCATTTCCTAGATGGGATCCTCTCCCCCGGTTTTTTAAATGGTACGCACGTCACTTTGGGTCACGAAGTTGCAGGTGTAGTTGATCAACTGGGATCCGGCGTTAATTCCTGTGCAGTTGGAGATCGGGTAGTTATTTTTGCCGGTGAACGAAATGCCGCATCACAAGTAACCACGATGGGTTTTGACTACGACGGAGGTTGGGCTGAATACGTTGTCGTAGCGGCGCAATCTATTGAATTGATTCCAGATTCTTTGCCATTCGAACAAGCGGCAATTATTCCTGATGCAGTTTCAACACCATGGGCAGCTATTTCCTCAACGGCAAAGGTGCAAGCCGGAGAAAAGGTGGCGGTGTTTGGAGTTGGTGGATTAGGTATTCATGCCGTGCAGCTACTCAAAATAATTGGCGCCAGTGTCGTGATAGCTATCGATCCGCGCGAAGATGCACGGGCACAAGCTCTAGCCCGTGGAGCAGATTTTGCTTTTGCACCTGATGATCCAGAATTAAAGAACCACCGTGGCCTACATGCAGCATTTGATTTTGCAGGGGTGTCACCGGTACGCAAGCAAGCTCTATCCATGTTGGGCGAGCAAGGACGATTGATTATCGTTGGCATAGCTAATGAACCGATCGTCATTCCTAGTGACATGGCATTTACATACATGCGTACTCAAATCTTAGGACACTACGGTTCGGAACAGTCTCATGTTCGCGAACTGATTGAATTCACCCGACAAGGCCGACTCGATTTGTCGCAATCCATTACTGAGATTTTACCGTTGGAAAACGCGGCCGAAGCGTTAGAGAAATTGGCTCAGAAAATCGGTAATCCGATTCGAATCGTGTTGAAACCCTAGTTGTTAGTGGTTCTATAAACATCGTACACACCTTCAATATGGCGTACGGCTGAAAGAACTGCATCTAAATGCGTCGCATCGGCCATTTCAAAAGTGAAACGGGAAATTGCAGTTCGATCCTTGGAAGTACTAACGGCTGCACTGAGGATGTTGACTTGTTGATCCGAAAGCATACGAGTGATATCAGCTAACAGCGAAGCGCGGTCTAATGCTTCTACTTGAATGTTAACGAGGAAGACACTTGCCGCTCCTAGGCGCCAAGAGACTTTCACCACGCGATCATTTTGATTTCGAACTAAATCAGAGGCATTCACGCAATCATTTCGGTGAATCGATACGCCGCTGCCCTTAGTAATAAATCCCATAATTGCATCGCCAGGCACTGGTGTGCAACAACGTGCCAATTTAACAAGAACATCATCGGTTCCTTCTACATCAATGGCGTTACTAGACCTACGTGTTGTTGGAGCATGCGTTGGAAAAACATCCATAGTCTGTTCTGGGTGCGAATCTTCTGAACCAAGTGCCACAACTAATTTGTCGATGATTGAGGCGGCTGAAACATGACCATCGCCCACTGCCGAATACAGTGCGTCAATATCGGGATAGCGAAGTTCGTGTGAAAGTTCAAGAAGTGAATGCCCCGCAAAAATTTTCTGCAGAGGTAAACCCGCCTTGCGCATCTGGCGAGCTATAGATTCTCGGCCTGCATCTATGGCTTCTTCGCGCCGCTCCTTACTAAACCACGCTTTAATTTTTGATCGTGCTCGGGGACTTTTAACAAAATTTAACCAATCCCGACTTGGTCCAGCGTGCTCCCCCTTATTAGTAACAATCTCAACTACATCTCCATTGCTCAAGCGCGACTCCAAGGGAACAAGACGGCCATTTACTTTCGCTCCAGCACATCGAATTCCTACATCGGTATGAACCGAAAAGGCAAAGTCCACTGGAGTGGATCCACTAGGAAGGGCTACAACACTACCTTTGGGAGTGAACACAAAAACTTCTGGAGTTCCTAAATCAAAACGTAGCGCCTCTAAAAATTCAGAGGGATCTTCAGTCTCCTTTTGCCATTCATGGAGTTGACGTAACCACAGCATTTCAGGAGACGATTCATTGTTTTCATGACCTTGTTTATATTTCCAATGCGCCGCAATACCGTACTCTGCACGCGCATGCATGTCATAGGTACGAATTTGTATCTCTATAGCTTTTCCAGTTGGGCCAATAACAGTTGTGTGCAGTGATTGGTACAAGTTGAATTTTGGCATCGCGATGTAATCTTTGAATCGACCAGGTACCGGACTCCATCTGGCGTGGATTGCACCCAGTACGGCGTAGCAATCGCGGACATCCTCGACTAAAACACGAATTCCAACTAAGTCATAAATGTCATTGAATTCGCGGCCTCGCACAACCATCTTTTGGTAAACCGAGAAAAAATGCTTCTTGCGTCCCGTGACTGTTGCTTCAATTCCATCCTGAGTTAAATCCGCGGTAAGAATTTCAATTACATCATCGGTCAACTTATCGCGTGACGGAGAGCGCTCGGCAACCAAGCGGCTAATCTCTTCAAACTTCTTAGGTTCAAGTACCGCAAACGAGAGATCTTCTAACTCCCATTTAATGGCATTCATTCCAAGACGATGCGCAAGTGGCGCGTAAATATCTAACGTCTCACGCGCTTTACGTATGGCACTGTCGGG
>CAIXDY010000041.1 GCA_903918325.1 uncultured Actinomycetes bacterium | reverse complement strand
GTCACAAGTGAATGCCCCTCTGCAATTGAATTAAGCGCAATAACCATCGGTAGCAACTCTGTTGGAAAACCAGGGTAGGGAAGTGTTGCAACATCAATGGCTTTTGGGCGTACATCCATTCGTACGCGTACTCCATCAGCTGTGGATGTAACTATTGCGCCGGCAGTTGCCAGTTTTTCAAGTGGAAGTTCTAAATGTTCTGCCCGGGCACCATGAATAGTTATGTCGCCGCGCGTCATTGCTGCCGCAAATGCCCATGTTCCAGTGATGATTCGATCTGGAATCGTTGCATGTGTTGTTGGTTTTAATTGCGCAACTCCAGTGATAGTGATTGTAGGAGTTCCAAGACCAACAATATTTGCACCCATTGAAATTAAAAATTCACCCAGATCAACTAAATCAGGTTCGCGAGCGGCATTATCAATAGTTGTGACGCCTTTAGCTAAAACGGCGGCAGTCATGATATTTTCAGTCGCTCCGACGCTTGGAAAATCTAAATCAATTGCTGCACCAGTTAATCCAGTTGGGGCTTCTGCGACAACATAACCATGTTGGATATGTGCAATCGCGCCTAGCGCTTCAAGGCCTTTGATATGAAAATCTAATCCGCGCGATCCAATTGCATCGCCGCCAGGAAGTGCAACTTCAGCTTCACCAACGCGAGCAACAAGGGGTCCAAGAACATTTATTGAGGCGCGCATTTTGCGAACTAAATCGTAATCGGCGCGATGTCCTGGGCTTTGTGGCACATCGATAGTTACTTGCGAATCACTTCGAACTACCGTGCAACCAAGTCGCGTCAGTAGATCGGCCATAATGTCTACATCGGCAATATCTGGCACATTAGTAATGGTCGTTTTACCTGTAGCTAAAAGCGCGGCTGCCATGAGTTTGAGGACCGAGTTCTTCGCCCCAGTAATTGTGACTTCTCCGCGAAGTTGGGCTCCGCCAATTACGCGGAAGCGGTCGTGAGATGCCATAGCCGCAGTCTACTTATAGGCTACGGGCATGGTTAATTTAACGCGTATTTATACCAAGACCGGCGATGATGGCACTACCTCATTGGGAGACATGAGCCGAACATCAAAAAATGATCCCCGCTTAGAGGCATATGCAACTGTCGATGAAGCCAACTCATCTATTGGCGTAGTTCTAGCAACTGAAGAACTCTCGGCAGATGTACGTGCATTGTTAGTACGCATTCAAAATGATCTCTTTGATGTTGGCGCCGATTTATGTACACCGGTTGTTGATTCTCCAGCTTTTGAGCCCCTACGCGTTTTAGAAACTCAAATTGTTTATTTGGAAGAACAAATTGATAAGTTCAACGCGGACCTAGCATCACTTCGCTCTTTTGTTCTGCCATCTGGAACCCCTGCAGCTGCGCATTTGCACGTTGCACGAACTGTTGTTCGCCGTGCAGAACGTTGCATATGGGCAGCCATTCATGCTTTTGGTGGTGGAGTTAATCCATTAACTGCTAAATATCTCAATCGTTGTTCGGATTTACTCTTTGTTTTAGCGCGCTATGCAAATAAAGAAAATGGCGATCAACTGTGGGTTCCTGGAGCTAATCGTTAATTAGATACTACTGAATACGTAGTACTAGGAATTTTTTCGGTAGCTATATCGTGATGACAATTCGCGCTGATGTTAGCGACGGCATGTTTGAGTGCAAGTGGTTCTTGGCTTATCAATAAGACCGTAGTGATAACTTTTGCACCAGTTTGAGCAACCGTTGTACGAATTATTCCAAAAGTTCTAATCGTCTTGTCCGTAGCTGATGTTTCACCGACCACTTTTCCAGTAACTTCCCACCACATGCAGCCACTTATAGATGCCAATTGAACGGCGCCGCAGGAGAATTTTTCGCACACCGCAGTGCCATCTACTTTTTGAGCCAATTGCGCCGTAAGAGTTTTATTATTTGAGGCAATGCCAATTAATTCAAGCGCAGTTGGGATTTTTGCATAGATCTCGCCACTTACTCGGAATCCTGTCGGTGGCCATGAGGGTGAAGGTGAAGGGGAAACCGATACTTTCTTTTTAACTACTGGCTTTTTTGGGACCACTGGTTTTTTAGTCGTAGCTTTTGGCGTAGGCGTCGCACTGGCTTTGGCCGTAGGCGTCGCACTGGCTTTGGCCGTAGGCATAGGCGTTATCGATGCGGCAAAAGCCGGCGTTGTAAGTACCGCTAACACAACGCACATACTTACGAAACGTTTAATCACGATCCCACTTAAATTTGCGGACCGAAAAGAACACTCCAATTACTAGCCAGATCATTAAAATTATGAAGGTACGGCCATTCTC
>CAIXDY010000040.1 GCA_903918325.1 uncultured Actinomycetes bacterium | reverse complement strand
TGCAGCGTCTCTTTAATACTCATGACGTGAACTCTACTGCCAGTAGTTCAGCGATCTGTGCAGTATTAAGCGCAGCACCTTTGCGTAAATTGTCACCGCATAGGAAAAGATCCAAAGACTTTTTATCATCAAGTGACTGGCGCACACGCCCCACCCATGTCGCATCAGTTCCTACGGCATCGTTAGGTGTTGGAAACTTCTTATTCTCAGGATCATCAAGAAGTGTGACTCCAGCAGCTTTTTCCAAAGTTTTTTGAGCAGCTTTTCGTGTTACTTCTTTTTTGAAGGTTGCATGCACGGCTAATGAATGCGTTGTAAGCACCGGAACACGCACACATGTTGTGGAAACCTTTAACTTTGGCATTCCTAGAATTTTGCGAGATTCATTGCGCACTTTGAGTTCTTCTGATGTGTAACCATCTTCTTTCAGTGATCCTGCCCAAGGTACAACATTGAGTGCTAACGGCGCAGGAAATGGTCCAGAGTCTTTAATAAGTTTACGAACATCGCCAGTTACTTCACCGGCATTTGTACCGGCGACTAATGAGATCTGCTCACGTAAAGCATCTATACCAGGTTGTCCTGCACCTGATGCAGCTTGATAAGAAGCAACTACAAGTTCCTTCAATTCAAACTTCTTATTGAGGGCACCCATTGCAACAATCATCGACAGTGTTGTGCAGTTTGGATTTGAAATAATTCCCTTAGGGCGCTTCTTGGCGTCCTTAGGATTAACTTCAGGAACAACTAATGGAACTTTTGGATCCATGCGAAATGCCGCTGAGTTATCGACAACAACTGCGCCACGTTCAACTGCAATTGGTGCCCACTGCAGCGATACCTCATCTGGAACATCGAACATTGCAACATCGATTCCATCGAATGCTTCGGGTGACAGTGCAACAACAGTGAGCTCTTCGCCGCGACACATTAATTTCTTTCCAGCACTACGAGCCGAAGCAATTAAGCGAATCTCGCCCCAAACATCTTTGCGCTCGGACAAAATACTAAGCATCACAGTTCCCACAGCACCTGTTGCGCCAACGACTGCCAATGATGGCTTTTTAGAACTCTTCTTTTTGGTCATCGGCCAGTTCCTCCATATACAACGGCTTCATTGTTATTGGCATCTAAACCGAACGCGGCATGTGCAGCTTTTGCCCCGCGTTCTAAATCTGACTGGCGACAGATAATTGAGATTCGAATTTCAGAAGTAGAAATCATTTCAATGTTGATCCCCGCTTCTGACATTGCACCAAAGAAAGTGGCAGTAACACCTGGATGTGAACGCATTCCAGCGCCAATTAACGACAATTTGCCTACTTGGTCATCGTATTGAATCGAAGCAAAACCAACTTCGCCTTGTAGTTTTTGCAAGATAGTTGTTGCTTCTGCGCCTTCATCTTTAGGCAGAGTAAATGAAATATCAGTTAAGCCCGTGGCTGCGGCAGAAACATTCTGCACAATCATGTCGATATTGATGTCGGCATCGGCAATGGCTTGGAAAATGCGTGCAGCAACACCAGTGCGGTCAGGTACGCCGACTATCGTGATCTTGGCTTCGCTCTTATCGTGTGCGATACCGGCGATGATTGCTTGTTCCATTTCTCCTCCTTGTGGGTGATCTTTGACCACCCATGTTCCTTCATTAGTTGTAAAAGATGAACGTACGTGAATAGGTAAGTCATAACGGCGGGCATACTCAACGCAACGCAAGTGCAGAACCTTTGCACCACTTGCTGCGAGTTCCAACATTTCATCATAAGTAACGGTTTTTAATTTACGTGCAGTAGGAACAACTCGCGGATCGGCGCTAAAGATTCCGTCAACATCGGTATAAATTTCACACACATCAGCTTCAAGAGCTGCCGCTAAAGCAACTGCAGTTGTGTCACTTCCTCCACGACCAAGAGTTGTTACATCTTTTGTATCTTGCGAAATTCCTTGAAAGCCAGCAACGATTGCAATCGCACCTTCTTTGAGCGCTTCTTGAATTCTTCCTGGAGTTACATCGATGATGCGAGCGCGGCCATGTGCTGATGTTGTAATCACGCCGGCTTGGCTACCGGTGAATGAACGGGCTTCATGCCCTAAATTTGTAATCGCCATTGCAAGCAGCGCCATCGAAATTCGCTCGCCAGCAGTTAACAACATGTCGAGTTCGCGCCCAGCTGGAATTGGCGTGATCTGTTTAGCCAAATCAATGAGTTCATCGGTTGTATCGCCCATTGCAGAAACAACGACAACGACTTGATTGCCATCGCGCTTGGCTGCCACGATGCGATTGGCAACGCGCTTCATGCCCTCGGCATCTGCCACAGAGGAGCCGCCATACTTCTGAACGATCAGTCCCATGGCTCAATCCTGAAGCATTAATTGCCTGGGGGCTACTCGATTAATGGCAAATCTCAAATAATGAGACCGCTTGCGTATCACATAACGAGATTAAACGTCGCGACGGCCCTCGAAAGCTCGGCCAAGCGTAACTTCATCGGCGTACTCAAGATCTCCGCCTACTGGCAGACCGCTAGCTAAACGTGAAACTTTAATTTCTAGCGGCTTAATCAATCGAGATAAATAGGTAGCTGTGGCTTCGCCTTCAAGGTTTGGATCAGTCGCCAAAATAACTTCAACAATTCCAGGATCTGCAAGTCGGGCCATGAGTTCGCGAATACGTAATTGTTCGGGACCAATTCCATCAATTGGAGAAATCGCTCCCCCAAGTACGTGGTACTTCCCACGAAATTCGCGTGTGCGTTCGATTGCAATAACGTCTTTGCTTTCTTCAACAACGCAAATCAACGTGTTGTCACGTCGTGGATCGCGGCAGATACGGCACTCATCTTCTTCAGAAACATTTCCGCATTGAACACAGAATTTTACGCGCTCTTTAACTGTACGAATTGAATCGACTAAAGCTGTCGCAATTTCAGCATCGGATTGCAGAATGTGAAAAGCAATTCGCTGCGCCGACTTTGGACCAATTCCTGGCAAGCGACCAAGGGCATCAATGAGATCTTGAATCGCGCCTTCGTACATTCCTGACATAAATTATTTACTCTCGATAACTTTTGCGCCAAGTTCTTGTGCAAGTAAGGCTGCACCAGAAAGCAAGTTCTTATCGGTTGGCGCTTCTGAAGTACGAGTTTCGCGCGCGGCTGGAGTATTGGTATCAATGGATGGGTCCACAACACATTCGATCTTGCGATCTAACCCAACAACATCAACAAAGGCTTTACGCAAGATTTCATCGGACTCTGAGCGAACGAAAGAATCACGGGCTCCCGCGTTAACAATTCCAATAGTGATTGCTTTGTCATCAACAGCTAATACTTGAGCTGAGGCAGAAAGTAGTGACCAGGTTAATCGGCGGCGCTTTTTAACATCTTCAATCACATCTGGCCATGCACGGCGTAGTGCGGCAATATCAAAGCTGCCTGGTACGTGTGGCTGTTTCGCCGCAGGTTCCGCTTTTTCAACTTTGGAGTGAGTGACTTCTGAAGGCGCATGAGCCGAGCCTGTAGTTTCTTTTGGCTCTGCGGTGCGCACTTCTGAAGAACGAGCGGAACTCATTGGAGCAATATTTTCTGCGCGTTCTAGGCGTTCAATTCGCGACAACATTCCTGATTCACCATTGTCGCCAATAGGCAAAAGAATTCGCCCGCAAATAAGTTCGAGCATTAAACGTGGCGCAGTAGCACCGCGCATCTGTGTTAAACCTTCAGCGGCAATATCGGCAGCACGTGAAAGATTTGCTGTTCCAATTCGATTAGCTTGATTGCGCATACGTTCCATTTGATCATCAGGAACATCGCGCAAGATTGAATTCGCTGCTGAGTCTTTGAGAGCATCAACAATCATTAAGTCGCGAATACGTTCCAACATATCGCTGGTAAAGCGGCGGGGATCATGGCCAGATTCGATTACGCGATCGATTGTCTTGAACAACGTTGCACCATCATGGGCGGCAATTGCATCAATTGCATCATCGAGCAGTGCGCCATCGGTGAAACCCAATAATTGAATTGCGATTTCATAACTGACGCCATCTTTTCCAGCACCAGCCAATAGTTGTCCAAGCACCGATAAAGCATCGCGAACTGAGCCACCTGATGCGCGAACAACTAGCGGAATCACGCCTTTAGCAACGCTGACGCCTTCAAGGTTGCAAATCTTTTCGAGGTGGGCTGCCAAAATTCCAGGTGGAACTAAACGGAATGGATAGTGATGTGTGCGTGAACGAATAGTTGCAATTAACTTTTCAGGTTCAGTTGTTGCGAAAATAAAAATTACATGTGGAGGTGGTTCTTCAACAACTTTAAGTAAGGCATTGGCAGCACCTGGCCCAAGCTGATGTGCTTCATCGATAATGTAAATCTTGTAACGACTTTGTACTGGCGCAAAAAATGCCTTATCGCGTAGGTCGCGTGCATCATCAACTAAACCATGTGTTGCCGCATCTAGTTCGATAACATCAAGTGAACCTGGACCATTTGCAACTAAATCTTTACATGATTGGCATTCGCCACATGGATTTGGAGTTGGGCCTTTAACGCAGTTAAGCGAGCGCGCCATAATTCGTGCGCTAGAAGTTTTTCCGCAACCACGTGGGCCGCTAAATAAATATGCATGATGAGTGCGATCAGATTCCAACGCATTTGAAAGTGGAACTGTTACATGTTCTTGCCCGATGACATCTGCAAAAACAGAGGGACGATATTTACGATACAAAGCTAATGACATCGTCATTCCTCTCTACTCTTCGACGCAACGCATATATAAACATTAAAAGGACCCCTCGCACACCCGCCAGAGCGGACCTACCCTTGCTGCATTCCTGCCCTGGGGGAGTTCAGTACGGTAACGCCGTACGAGGGATCTGGCGTAATCATAGTTATAGCCACCGATAGAGTGCTCCCCTCGGGAGGATTCGCATAGCGGCCGAGTGCGCACGCTTGGAAAGCGTGTATAGGGCAACCTATCGAGGGTTCAAATCCCTCATCCTCCGCTGGTTAAATCTCTACACCAATGTATTTGGTCTGCAAGAACTCATGAATTCCATCAAATCCACCTTCTCGGCCCAAACCAGATTGCTTCACGCCACCAAATGGCGCTGCTGGATCTGAGATAACGCCTTTATTAATTGCGACCATGCCAGATTCCATAGCTTCAGCCGTGCG
>CAIXDY010000039.1 GCA_903918325.1 uncultured Actinomycetes bacterium | reverse complement strand
GGCCGACCAGTGCCATGTACAGATTCCCAACCCGGCTCACCGTCGCGTTTAGCCATCCACACTAAGCAATCCAGTGGTGACTCTTTGCCAAGCAAATTGGGGTCTCCACCGCGCTGTGAAAAGATATGCGACATTTCTGGCTCACTCAAATGGGAAAGGGAACCAAATCCAGGCGAAGAGTAATTTCTGAAATAGAGATCTTTGTCGATGGAGTAAATAGAGCCTTTTGAATCCAAATCCGTAACTGATTGTGAAACTAAATCGATCGCTTCGACTGCCCCGATGTAGTGGTCAGGTGGCAAAACCCGTAAATTCACCATGTCGCAGCGGAAGAGATCTATTTGTGAAGTTGCCAGTTCTTCCCAATCCACATTATCCCTTTTAGCCCGCTCTAGTAGTGGGTCGTCGATATCAGTTATGTTTTGAACATATTTAACTTGTGCGCCGCTTGCGGTTAAGTAACGGCTTATAAGGTCGAAAGTTAAATACGTTGCAGCATGACCTAAATGAGTTGCATCGTAAGGAGTAATTCCACACACATACATTCGATACATCTTTTTGATTGCCACTTGTTCGACTTCATTAGTTTTCGAATTCGTGAGACTCAGCTGCGGCAGTTTTCCAATATTTTCTAGAGAGGGATTCTTTGCTGCTGGCCAAGAGATCATGGCCCAATGATAGTTACATTCTTCTTAGAACGCAGGCCAAGGTATAGCGGGCCAATCAGGATTGGGCATTGGCATACAACCTTGGGTAAGGAGTTGATGAATGCGAATCTGTAAAGCATCAATCTCTTCCAGGGTTAAGTGTGGTGACAAATCCAATTCCCTGCCCAGGCCACGTGATATTTTCTCAAGTAGCGCGATTTCAGATGGATGGAATGGATCTCCAGCCCATTGCCAAAGGACGGTACGCAGTTTATCTTCTGAATGGAAAGTCACCCCGTGATCACAACCGAAGAGTTTTCCGTCGGGAGTTGGAAGTAGATGACCTATCTTGCGATCGGTGTTATTTATGATTGCATCGAAAAGCGCCATTGTCCGTAACTCGGCGTGATCTTGCGAAAAGAAGGTGGCTAAGTCGATTGACTCATCAATGTCAATCCATTCCTGCACCATTCCTTTTCCATAGGGACCTTCGCGCAACAGCGTCAAAGGGACTAAATCAAGCTCTAAAAAATCGCTCACTAGAAAGGCCGCATATTCTCGATCAGCTAAAGTGCCGTCCGGAAAGTCCCATAGTGGACGTTCGCCAGCGATTGGTTTATAGATGCATGCTTGTTGATCGCTACCTAACGTAACGGTCGCAAAAAGTGTTGCATTAGATGCATCAACCAAGCGGCCAGTTACAAGTAGATCGCCAGCAGAAAGAAGTTGGTACTTATCGCTTGTAGCCATTAGCCCTAGGACATAAATGACCGCGAGGATCGATAGGTATTGCGCAGAAAGGACATGGAAGCCGCCCGGCATTGACGACATTCACACTTCGGGCTGCAAAAGCTTGCGCTTGGTGCAGGTCTACATATAGAACTAATTCTGCAATCTCTTCATCATCTGATTGCTCTTCATTTATCGCATACAGTTCAACACAAAGTTTCTCAAGTGCTTCATTCCACACTAAAGAAATCGCACCTACGGTGAAATCGTTTTCAACGGGCGTCTCTAACGGATTATCATCACGTACAAAATTCACTACCTTGCGGTTTGGATTCTCTTTTGCAATTTGCTTAGTCAATAAATCAATTCGTTGGGCCATAGCCAGTAGTTGGGCTTTCTCCAACGCAGCACTGACTATTTTTCGATCATGTCGTACTTGCAAGAAAAACTGACGCTCCCCTGGTTGACCCACGGTACCTGCGACAAATCGATCAACTTGATCGAAAGTAAAACTCATTTTCCTGCGCCCCCACCTAACAAATTTGCCTTATGTGCTGGACCACGGAGCATTTCTCCCAGATTAGAGCGCGTATCGTTGAGTAGAACAACTCTAGGAACACCACCTGAAAAGTCCAAGATGCTGACCGAGGCTGGATCGATAACTATTCGTTGGAAATCATCGAGATGCATTCCTAAAGAACTTGCCACAATAGACTTGATGACATCGCCGTGGCTGACAATAACTAATGCGCCTTTACCTTTGACTTCTAGTCCACGATGCACCGCCTGCATTGCGCGTTGTTGCATATGCGCTAACCCCTCACCTGCGGGGAAATACATGGCACTAGGCGAATTTTGGACGGTCTTCCATAATTTATTGCGCGAGAGAACAGCTAACTTCTTTCCACTCCAACTTCCGTAATCCACCTCATTTAAGTCTTGATCCACCAAAACTTTAGTTGTCGCACTTTTACCTAACTGCTGTAACCACGGCGTTACTGTCTGACGGCAACGCGGCATAGGACTTATACGAATTTGCTTAACCGGAAAATTTCCTAAACGCTTCGTTAGTTCTTGGGCCTGCAGTTCGCCCTTTTCGGACAAGTTATTTTTGGGCAAGCGACCGGCTAAGACACCTTTGGCGTTGGCCTGAGAATGCGCATGTCGAATCAAAATTACCTGCATATTGCAAAGGCTATCGCAGGTTTTATAGTTTGCACTTGCTAAGGTCAGCCCATGCAAATGCGAAAAGCCGGAATCAGTGGTTTAACGCTTTCACGTTTAGGCCTTGGAACTATGACATGGGGTCGCGATACTGATGAACATGAAGCTGCCGATCAATGTCGGGCGTATATCGACGCTGGCGGCAATTTCCTCGATACCGCTGCAACATATGGTGACGGGGATAGTGAGCGCGTCATAGGTGGCCTCATTGGCACGCTATTTCAACGTGATGAAGTCGTGATCGCAACTAAAGCTGGTCTCACTTTTCCTGATGGAACACGTCGCGTAGATAATTCGCGGCATGCATTAATTGCTGAATTAGATCGTTCACTAATGCGTTTAGGGAGTGATTTTGTAGATATTTGGCAAGTGCATTGTTGGGATCCAACTATCCCCATTGATGACACGTTGTCTGCACTCGATTATGCCTATAACTCGGGACGTGCACGTTACGTTGGAGTTTCCAATTTTTCGGCGTGGCAATTAGCGCAGTCAGCGACAAAACAATCGGCCAATCCAGCTAAGGCTCCCATAACAACTGCGCAAAATGAATATTCATTACTCAACCGCGACGCAGAGATTGAAATCTTGGATAGCGCGCAGGCATGTGGTGTCGCCTTCTTAGCATGGGCACCGTTAGCGCGTGGAGTTTTAACTGGCAAATATCGAAACGGAATACCTAGTGATTCGCGTGGCGCAGCTCCACATTTTGCGAAAGATATAGCTCCACTTTTAGATGCACGATCAAATCGAATAGTTGAAGCCGTAGGCGTTGCCGCATCGGGTCTTGGATATTCACCGCTAGAAATTGCCTTGTCATGGGTGCGAGATGCTCCAGGTGTTACTTCGACAATTATCGGTGCCCGCACAGGCGCACAACTTCGCGGAGCGTTAAAAAGTGAGGAAATATCACTTCCCCACGTTGTTCGCGAAGCTTTAAACGATGTCAGTCTTTAGGCGTGTTCTAGAAAATCTTTTAAAACTCGCACGCCAAAAGTTAAGCCATCAACTGGGACTCGCTCATCAACACCATGGAACAAGGCCATGAAATCAAAGTCTGCGGCTAACTTCAGTGGTGAAAACCCGTAACCGATTATTCCTAACTCAGCTAGAGCTTTGTTATCGGTTCCACCGCTCATTACATATGGAACTGGAATAGCAGCAGGATCTTCTATCAAAATTGCATTACACATTGCATCAACTAAATCGCCTTCGAAAGGTACTTCTAAAGCTTTATCGGTAGTGATTGTTTCTAACGTTACATCGGGCCCAATGAGGGTTCTGATTGTTTCATTGAGTTCATCTTCAAAACCTGGGATGAATCGACCGTCAATTACCGCGCTGGCTGAACCTGGAATTACATTAGCTTTGTATCCGGCTTCAAGCATCGTTGGGTTAGCCGTATTTTGAAGCGTGGCTCCTAACATTCGTGCGGCAAATCCTAATTCTGACAGAAGTGGAGTTAAATCCTTTTCGTCATATTCCTTGCCAGTTTCAGCTGCCACTTTCTTGAAAAATGCTTTAACGGTTTGGCTATAACGTTGCGGCCACTGATGATTTCCAATTCGTGCAACAGCTTCACTCAATCGCGTAAGCGCATTTTCATTATTAGTTACTGATCCATGTCCAGCGCGACCGTGCGCGGTTAGTTTCATCCAATGAATTCCTTTTTCAGCAGTTTCAATAAGGTATAGACGCTTTCCTCCAGCGACCGTTACTGAGAAACCCCCTACTTCAGAAACAGCTTCAGTACATCCAGCAAATACTTCCGGATGTTTCTCGACCATCCAATGTGAACCTTGAATACTGCCAGCTTCTTCATCGGCAAAGAAAACTAAAACAATGTCGCGTGTAGGTTGATAACCAGTGCGAGCCCATTCACGGACCGTGGCTAACATCATGGCGTCCATATTCTTCATATCAACTGCGCCACGCCCCCAAATCATCCCATCGATGATGTCGCCACAAAAAGGATCAACTGACCAATCTGCTGCATTAGCTGGAACAACATCTAAG
Source organism: uncultured Actinomycetes bacterium (assembly GCA_903918325.1). Lineage (GTDB taxonomy): Bacteria > Actinomycetota > Actinomycetes > Nanopelagicales > Nanopelagicaceae > Planktophila. The sequence continues at coordinate 4,327 of CAIXDY010000039.1, read as the reverse complement.
TGACCATGTAAAACTAAACCTGGACGAGAAGAATCTGACCCTTTAATACGTGCTACAACATTGCAGCGTCCTGGAGCTGCTTCATACATTGTGGCTTTAATGCCAACCTCTTCAAGCAACTTAATGACGTGGAGCGCAACCTCTTTCTCGTCACCTTTTCCATCGCCAAAATTAACGGAGGGAATTCGGATCAGTTCCTGACAGATTTGCACTGCATCTTGTTCTAGTTTGCTGAGTGATTGTGTAGTCATTTCGCGATTCTCTCATCAAATTGCTATCCTTGCCCAGCACTCAGTCCGGGTGGCGGAATTGGCAGACGCGCTAGCTTGAGGTGTTAGTTCCCGCAAGGGATTAGGGGTTCAAGTCCCCTCTCGGACACATGAATCTTGATGAGGCCCTTAGCCTCATTCGACCTATCCCCGATTACCCACAACCCGGAATTCTTTTCCAAGATGTCACACCGTTATTGTCTAACGGCCAAGCTTTTGCCGCAGTTACTCAACAGCTACAGAAATATGTGCAGCCAGGTTCGGTCATCGCAGGTATCGAAGCTCGTGGATTTATTTTCGCTAGTGCGCTGGCTAATCAAGTGGAGTCCGGTTTCGTTCCAATCCGTAAAGCCGGAAAATTGCCATTCACTACCATCGCTCAAAACTACGGTCTCGAGTATGGCAATGACATTCTGGAGATTCACACCGATGCGCTTATCGAAAATTCCAACGTTCTCTTAATTGATGATGTTCTAGCAACTGGCGGCACGATTGAAGCTGCCATAGATCTTGTGCAACGTTTGGGCGGAACGGTTTATTGCGTCGCGGTCTTATTAGAAATAGAAAGCCTGGGTGGACGTTTGCGTCTAACCACCAAATATCCAGAGTTAACCATCACTTCTTTAGTGGTTTCTTAACGGTGCGAATTCCGCAAATTCAAGGGCTACGAGCGTTGGCCGCAGTTTTAGTGGTTGTATTCCACGCTAAATTTTTAAATGGTGGCTTTATTGGCGTGGATATTTTCTATGTTATCTCTGGCTATCTCATTACAGGTCTCATTATTGGTGAAATGGATAAGACTGGGCAGCTGAAATTGCTTGATTTCTACCAGCGACGTATTAAACGTCTTTTGCCTTCATCCCTGTTTGTACTTTTAGTCACTGGGGCTTTTTCTTGGTTTTTCTTACCAACCACAACTCGTTCGACATTAGGTCGGGATTTTTTTGCTGCTGGAACCTATGTTTCGAACTACCTCTTCGCTTGGTGGCAAAATGATTACCAAAATCTCAATGCAACCCCTTCCCCGTTTATCCATTATTGGTCGCTGGCAGTTGAGGAACAGTTCTATCTGCTGTGGCCAATCTTCATAGTATTAGTCGGTAGAAAAAGTAAAGCGGTATTGAGAAATTCTATTGTCGTTGTTACTTCACTATCGCTATTAATTTCGATTGTAATGACTCAAATCTCACCGATCTGGTCCTTTTACTCACTGCCAACACGGGCGTGGGAGTTAGGAATCGGCGCTCTCGCGATATTTTTCCCAATCAAGTCGCAACTCAAATCTATGTTCACGCTGCTGGGCTTCGCGGGAATTATTTACGCTAGCTATTTTTACAACCAGAACACGGCTTTTCCAGGCTATAGCGCGGTTCTTCCAGTTATGGCTACGGCATTCCTGTTGGGTTCAGTAACAGCTTGGCCAAAATTTTTCAATCAAATCTTTAATTCTCGGATAGCTCAATGGTTAGGCGGCATCTCTTATCCTTTGTATTTGTGGCACTGGCCCGCTCTTGTTCTCCCCAGTACGATCATGGGTCGGCCATTGCACCTGTATGAAAAATTTTCCTGCATAGTACTAACTATCATTCTGGCCGATTTAACTCACCGCTGGATTGAGGAACCACTTCGACGCAGGCACGTATCAAGACGGCGTGTTTTTAGTATGGCCATTACTGCCACTGCCTTTGTTGCAATGAGTTCGATCTTTATATCTTCAACTAGCGCGAGCACTATTGCGGTCCATGGTGCAACGTCAGTGAATTTCGATCTAAAGCAAGTTCTACAGACCCCGCAAATTTATGCCGATGGCTGTCATGTAAGTTTTGCTTCCGTAAAATCTGGTACATGCAGGTATGGTCTGACAACTTCAACGAAGACGATAGTTCTTTACGGTGATTCCCACGCCGCACAATGGTTTCCGGCGCTGCAAGATATCGCTAAGAAAGAGGGCTTCGCGCTGGTGTCTTTAACTAAGTCGTCGTGCCCCGCAGTTGCCGTCGTGAGAGCTGACCAAGGCGGCTTTAAAATGAATTACTGTGCGAAATGGCGAGCCAGTGTTGTAACCAGAATTCAAGCGCTACATCCGTACGCGATAATTGTGAGTAACTACCAATATTATGTTTCTCCCAAAGGTGCAGGAGATACAAAGCGATGGTGGAGCGCAGGGCAAACTCTACTTTTTCAACAACTAAATAATTCGACTGATCATTTAATCTATTTGAGTGATACGCCACGGCCACGTCAGGACATTCCAACCTGTCTAACAACCAAAAAATTGGAACAATGTGCAAACACCCGTATCTCCCCAGTCCTTGTGGGAAATGAATTCACGGTGGTTGATCCAACACCGTGGTTATGTGCCACTACATGCCCGGCAATAGTTGACGGTGTAGTTGCCTATCGAGATTCTTCGCACATATCAGTGGGCATGTCCTTGCAGCTTGCGCCTCTGCTAGATAGTGCATTGAAAGCTAAGGGGCTCTTTGCCTGAAATTATGGCAAGATGCGTTCCATGGCAGAATTGATTTACTACTGTGGAACGATGGATAGCGGAAAATCCACTTTAGCTCTGCAAACCGCACATAACCACCAAAGTCGCGGTCGAACTGGAATCATTTTCACGAACAAAGACCGCGCCGGCAAAGGCATTATTTCCTCGCGCCTTGGACTCTCAAGTCCGGCCATTGAAGTGACTCCTGGTATGGATTTGCATAAGCATGTTGTCGACTCCCTATCTTCGGGAGAGCGCATTGATTACATTATTTGTGATGAAGCGCAGTTTTATGAAGCTAAACAGATTGAACAGCTTGCGCGAATTGTCGATGGACTTGGAATTGATGTGTATGCATTTGGGATTTTGACTGACTTTAGAACATCCCTTTTTCCGGGTTCTGCACGGTTAGTTGAATTAGCCGATCGCGTGAACACTTTACAAGTTGAAGCGTTATGTTGGTGTGGATCACGCGCAACACATAATGCACGAACAATTGGCGGGGTAATGGTAATCGAGGGCGAACAAGTCGTTGTTGGTGACGTTTCCCCCGGTAACGAAGTTGGTTACGAAGTCTTATGTCGTCGTCACCACATGCGACAAGTTACAGCGCGCGCTTCTCGTGCCGCTCACGTATCATCGCAACCTCTTCCATTTAAGGAGTAAGCCGTGAAAGTTCGTGGATTAGCCGCTTTGCATGCCAAGGGTCCTCTTACTGCTTTTGAATTCGAGCGTAGAGCTCTTGGAGTCCACGATGTAGCTCTCGACATCAGTTACGCGGGTATCTGTCACTCCGACATTCATCAAGTGCGCGAAGAGTGGGGACCTGCGATCTTTCCAATGGTTCCGGGACATGAAATTGCTGGAGTAGTAACTGCCATTGGATCGCAGGTTACAAAGTTCGCAATCGGAGACAAAATTGGTGTTGGCGTATTTATCGATTCCTGCCGCACTTGTGCAAGTTGTGTGCAAGGTTTGCAACAATATTGTGAAGGTGGAATGACTGGTACGTACAACACGTTAGAGCGTGATGGCACCACTGTGGCTTACGGTGGATATTCCAACGCCTTCGTAATCAATCAAGATTATGCCGTGCATATTCCAGAAGGTCTTTCTCTTGCTGGTGTCGCACCGCTTCTTTGTGCTGGAATAACTTTGTATTCCCCGCTACGTAAATGGAACGTGCAACCTGGTTCACAAGTTGCTGTAGTTGGTTTAGGTGGACTTGGACACATGGGTGTGAAATTTGCCGTTGCTATGGGTGCAGAAGTGACGGTACTTTCGCATTCTCCTTCAAAGAAGTCAGATGCTCTAAAAATGGGTGCAGCTCATTTTGTAGATACGAGTGCAGTTGATGCTTTGAAACCGTTGAAGAAAACTTTTGACTTAGTTCTCAATACAGTAAGTGCATCACTGAATATCAATGAGTATCTAGATTTGCTCAAATTAGACGCCACCTTGGTTGTGATTGGCCTGCCTGGAAAGCCTTACGAAGTTAATGTGGGGTCATTGTTAAATGGTCGCAGACGAATTGCTGGATCCATGATCGGTGGAATCCCAGAGATGC
>CAIXDY010000038.1 GCA_903918325.1 uncultured Actinomycetes bacterium | reverse complement strand
AGCTGATGCAAGCACAGCGTTAAGTGGCACATGGTGCTTATTAACTTTCTTCCAGAGTCTTCCCCCTGGTACTGCGCCATCGCGTGAGAATGCATACATCATGCGTGAGCATGAAGTTAAGCAAGCAGTTACGCAAAATATCTGGCCCACTGTTGTGATGATCATTGTCAGCTTGAATGCAATTCCGCCACCGAGCGCGGTATAAAGGATTGCGATCACTGAACCGCCACCAAATGGATTCACTTTTGGATCAAATGAGTTAATGACATCGACCTTGGTTGCGGCAAAAAGGAATGCCATAAGCAAGATATAACCACCGATAGCTGAGTAGAAAATAGACTTCCAGATTCCCTTTGCAGCGTTGATGTGTGCGTCATGTGTCTCTTCTGAAAGGTGAGCTGAAGCATCAAAGCCTGTAATTGTGTACTGAGTAAGCAAGAAACCAAGAGGCAAAACAAAGAACCAGTAGGTTTTATCGCCAAAGCCAGAATTATTGATTCTAGTTGTGTACATCCATGACAATGTTTGATGATGCTCAGGAATAAATAGAAGAATTCCAACGACCAGAGCTGAGCCAAATACATGCCACCACACGGAAATATTGTTAAACAGTGATAACAAGTGGCCGCTGTAGATGTTAATCAGCGTGATGACAACCATGATAATCATGAATATCGCGAACTGTTGCTTGATGTAGTCGCCACCCATAAAGCTGGTTGAATAACTTGGCCACTGAATACCAAAAATAGTATTCATGTAAATTGCTGCGCCATAACCAACAGATGCAGTTACAGAAACCAGGCCAATTAAGTTAAGCCAACCGGTATAGAAACCAGCCTTAGCTCCACCTAACTTAGATGCCCACCAGTAAATTCCACCTGATGTTGGATAAGCAGATGCTAATTCAGACATACAGAAACCAATAATCAGAATGCACAGAGCAATTACTGGCCAACCGATTGAGATTGCTACCGGTCCACCGTTATTCCATGCTTGACCAAAAGTTGTAAAGCAACCTGCCAAGATAGAGATGATTGAAAATGAAATTGCGAAGTTTGAAAAACCAGACCAACTTCGATTGAGTTCTTGCTTGTAGCCGAGTTCGGCTAAGCGTTGTTCGTCGGATAGTGCCAAGATGTTCTCCTCCTTGAGCCATTTGGGGTAATCTTTCTACTCCACAGTGTGACCGAAATGGAAGAGGTTTTCTCAAAAATGTGCCGACTTATGGGCTACGTGTCGCAAGCTGAGTCCTCATTTCCCGCACAAGTGGGCCAAGATTTTGAAGAATTCATCGCGCTTTCATCTGTCCATTGCGATGGTTGGGGAATCTCGACAAATGATAGAAACCAAGCCCATACTGTTGTAGAAAAGAAAGTTGAAGCCGCGGCTGAAAGTGCAACGTTTCAAAAAACTATTACCGATAATCAGGCCGATGGCGCCCTATTGCACCTTCGGTGGGCTACTAAGGGTTTATCGATTAGTGAAAATAATACGCATCCCTTCGTTTATGGTGAGTATTCCTTTATTCACAACGGTTCAATTTTCCCACCTGATGCAATTCTCGAGTTCATCGATCCAAAATTTGCTAAGTTGATTATTGGTGATACTGACAGTGAGCGATTCTTTTATTTAATGATGACCCAAATTGAAAAGCTGGGTTTAACTGACGGCATCAAAACAACAATCGCGATTATAAAAGAGCACGGTAAAACCACCTCGCTCAATTTTATGTTAATGAATAATGAAAGTTTCATTACTGGCAGCGAACACGATTCAGCTAAAAAGCCAGAATGGGCTCCAGATGATTATTACGTGATCAAATATAAGAAGAATGCCGATGGAGTTCTATTCGCTTCCAGTGGCTGGAATCAACCGGGTTGGCATGTTCTTGAAAATCACCATGCCGCCATAGTTAACCGCTCAACTTTTGAGATTGACGTAATAAACCTCTAAAGCTTCGCGTTAGGATAGGTGCATGAAGCGCACCTATGCCGTAGAAACTTATGGCTGCCAGATGAATGTGCACGACTCAGAGCGCATCGCGGGTTTACTAGATGAAGCCGGATATGTACCCGTCGCTGAAGGTTTACAGGCCGATATCGTTGTCTTCAATACATGTGCTGTACGTGAGAATGCCGATAACAAACTATATGGAAATTTATCCTTACGAGCGCCAATCAACAAAGCGAACCCATTGATGCAGATCGCTGTTGGAGGATGTCAGGCCCAAAAGGATCAAGAAATAATTCTAAAGAAAGCTCCATATGTTGATGTAGTT
>CAIXDY010000037.1 GCA_903918325.1 uncultured Actinomycetes bacterium | reverse complement strand
GTGATCATCGAAGGATTTATACCTTCGCGTGCCGATGTGCTTCGAACGCCAATCTTTTTTAGAACTAAGAGCGCACCTGAGCGCTCAGAGAGTTCCTGCTCATCAGATTGCAGCAGGCGAGCAACTTGGCTGCCAACAACACCGCAGCCGAGCATGCCAATTGAGATTGTTTTTAGCTCTGCGTCCATACGCCTATTCTTTCACAGATGCCTGTAACGGCGTTAAATATCTAAGCCCAACAGATCTGCTTCAGTCTCACGGCGAAGAATTACGCGGGCTTTTCCATCTTTTACTGCAATTACTGGTGGCCGAGGCACGTGATTGTAATTAGTTGCCATGCTCCGACCATATGCACCTGTTGCTGGGGTAGCTAATAAATCACCAGGTGCGATATCACTTTCTAAATCGATTTCTCGAATCACAATATCGCCAGTTTCGCAGTGCTTCCCAACGACTCGTGATGAAATCTTTGGCGCAGAACTCGTGCGATTAGCCAGGATGGCGGTGTATTCGGCTCCATATAAAGAAGTTCGCAAGTTATCGCTCATTCCACCATCAACGGAAATGTACCGGCGATTTGCACCATCATCTAATGTGACATCTTTAGTAGTTCCTACTTCATACAAAGTAAACATCGTTGGTCCAACTATTGAACGACCTGGTTCGATAGAAATTTTTGGAAGCGCTAATTTGTGGGCAGCGCATTGGGCGGTTACAACGGCGGCTAAAGCTTTTAAAGTTGTGTCTGGTGCTAACGCGGTTTCTCCAGGTAGGTAGGCAATTCCATAACCCCCACCTAAATCAAGTTCGGGAAGTTCAATTGCAAACTCATCCCGATATCGTGCAAGAAGTGCAATCAATCGCTCGGCACTAATTTGAAAAGATTCAGTCTCTAAAATTTGTGAACCGATGTGGGCATGGAAACCCCGAAGTTCTAGGGATTGATATCGGCGAACACCTTGCACTGCATTCCACGCAGAACCACTTGCAATTGAAAAACCAAACTTCACATCTTCATGGGCAGTTGCAATTGATTCATGCGTGTGCGCTTCAATACCAGGAGTTAAGCGAAGCAATACTTTTTGGACTACGCCTTGCGCAGCTGCAGCAGTAGCGACGCGTTCAATTTCCCATAGCGAATCAATAACAATTGTGCCGACACCAGCCGATACTGCCCGTTCAATTTCTGCGACTGACTTGTTATTACCGTGGAGTTCCATTTTCTTTGGATCAATTCCACCTTTAAGTGCAACGGCTAATTCGCCACCAGTGCATACATCAATCCCAATTCCAAGATCTTTAATCCATCGCGCAACTTCAACACAGATAAAAGCTTTAGCCGCGTAATAAACATTTCCCGCTTGCTCACCAAAAGCCGCGTGTAATGCGCTGTTCCACGCCGTTGCGCGTGTACGAAAATCGCCTTCATCCATTATGAATGCCGGAGTACCAAATTCTTTAGCAAGTTGCGACGCCGGGATTGAAGCGATAGAAATTTCAGTTCCAATTTTTACATGAGAGGACCACATAGCTACATCCTCTCCGGTGCACTTACACCTAATAAATCTAAACCATTTTTAATAACTTGTTTTGTAGATGCACAGAGTAATAGACGGGCCGTGTGCAATGGCGATGGATTTTCTTCTCCCATTGGCAGTACCCGGCAATCG
>CAIXDY010000036.1 GCA_903918325.1 uncultured Actinomycetes bacterium | reverse complement strand
TTACTCGCGGCAAAGTTGTTACAAGCCGCTGGTTAGATCCAAGCCATGGTGGAATTAACTTAGGTTTTCCTCAAAACGACTGATTAAAGCCGCGTAACTGCGCACCAATTAACCCATATGCAGCCTTAAAAGGTAAGATTACGCATGTGATGGCCGGTAACTTGGCCTCAAGCATTAACCATTGTGTTGGATAGAGGTAGGGCCGTTTAAATGGCTCGCCTCCTAAGGAAAGTAGTTTTCGTGGCCAAGACCCAAGAGCATCTTAAAGACCTGCCTGTAAGAAAGCGCGAAAATCTTCGCAACGTAGCGATCATTGCGCACGTTGACCATGGTAAAACAACGTTGGTTGATGCAATGTTGTGGCAGTCAGGTGCTTTTGCGGCCTATAAGAAACAAGACGATAGCCAGGATCGCATGATGGATTCAATGGATCTAGAACGCGAAAAGGGAATCACGATTCTTGCGAAGAACACTGCGGTAAAGCGCGGCGACACAATCGTTAACATTATTGATACACCAGGCCACGCCGACTTTGGTGGCGAAGTTGAACGTGGACTTGAAATGGTTGACGGCGTTATTTTGTTAGTGGATGCATCCGAAGGTCCATTGCCTCAGACACGTTTCGTTTTGCGTAAAGCACTTGAAAAGAACTTGCCAGTTATTTTGCTTATCAACAAAGTTGACCGTCCCGATTCACGTATCGCTGAAGTTGTTGATGAAGCATATGAACTGTTCTTAGATCTTGATGCAACTGAATCACAGATTGAATTCCCAGTTGTGTACGCATCTGCTAAAGCTGGTCGTGCATCATTGAAGCGTCCAGCCGATGGTGGAATGCCTGAAGAAGAAAACCTCGATGTTTTATTCGACACTATCTTCTCTGCAATTCCAGCTCCTGAATATCACGAAGGTGCACCACTGCAAGCACACGTAACTAACCTTGACTCTTCACCATTCCTTGGCCGTTTAGCATTGTGCCGCGTGCGCGAAGGTGTTATTAAAAAGGGTCAATCTGTTACTTGGATTAAGACTGATGGAACTACGGAGCGCGTAAAGATTTCTGAGCTATTGATTACTGAAGCCCTTGATCGCATTCCAACACTAGAAGCCCACCCAGGTGACATCATCGCCGTTGCGGGTATCGAAACAATTACTTTAGGTGAAACCCTTGCAGATCTTGAAGATCCGCATGCATTGCCATTAATCATCGTAGATGAACCATCAATTTCTATGACTATTGGTATTAACACTTCTCCGCTTGCAGGTAAGAGTGGAAAACTGCTTACTGCGCGCCAAGTTAAGGGCCGTCTGGATGCCGAGCTTGTCGGTAACGTTTCATTGCGCGTCTTAAATACCGAACGTCCAGACACTTGGGAAGTTCAAGGTCGCGGAGAACTTCAGCTTGCAGTTCTGGTTGAAATCATGAAGCGCGAAGGTTTTGAATTAACTGTTGGTAAGCCACAAGTAGTTATTAAGAAAATTGATGGAAAAATTCACGAACCGATGGAGCGCTTAACAATTGATGCACCTGAAGAATACTTAGGTGTTCTAACTCAGTTGATGGCGCTTCGTAAGGGCCGCATGGAACAAATGGTTAATCACGGAACCGGTTGGATCCGTCTTGATTACAAAGTTCCATCACGTGGACTTATTGGTTTCCGTACTGAGTTCTTAACTGAAACTCGTGGAACAGGATTACTGCACCACGTATTTGATGGTTACGAACCTTGGTATGGCGATATCCGCACACGCGGAACTGGTTCACTTGTTTCAGACCGTATGGGAACAGTTACTTCTTACGCACTGTATGGAACACAAGATCGCGGAACTATTTTCGTAGAACCTGGCGATGAAGTGTACGAAGGTATGGTTATTGGTGAGAATTCACGTAGCGATGACATGGACGTTAACTGTGTTCGCGAAAAGAAACTGACGAATATGCGTGCTTCAGGAACTGATGAATCAGAGCGTTTGATTCCGCCCAAGAAGCTCAACATGGAAGGTGCACTTGAGTTCTGCCGCGAAGATGAGTGTGTAGAAGTTACGCCAGCAGTTGTTCGAATCCGCAAGGTTGTTCTTGATGGTGACGAGCGTGCCCGTACTACTGCGCGCCAGAAGAAGGCCAACCTCAACGCATAAGCCCAGTTTCGTCAGCCCTCTAGGGTTGAATTGTCACTGTGAGTAAGCAGCCTTTTACCTTCATTGCGCCTAGCGCAGCGAAATCAACGCCTGCTTTATCAGCCGAGCAACTGCAAGCCGTTGCTCACCGCGGTTCGCCCTTAGTAATAAATGGTGGACCTGGAACTGGAAAAACAACGGTATTAATTGAAGCAGCTTTATCGCGTATCACCGATGGTCAAAATCCAGATTCAATCTTGTTATTAACTTTTGGACGCGAACGTGCATCCGAACTTCGCGATGCAATTGCACTTCGAACAACTAAAACTATGTACGAACCTTTGGCCCGCACATTTCACTCGCTTGCTTTTTCTATAATCAAAATGAAAGCCACCGAAGATCCGGAACCAATCTTGCTCAGCGGCCCGGAACAAGAAAGCTATATTAAAGAATTACTTGCCGGAGACATTGCTGATGGTCACCGTGAATGGCCAGAAGATTTACATGCAGCGCTGACTACTAATGGTTTTGCCCGCGAACTTCGCGATTTAATTTTGCGTGCATCCGAACGGGGAATTGGTCCGGATGAGTTAGAAAAACTTGGGGCAAGTGAAGGCGAGAAATATTGGCTCCCGGCAGCAAAGTTTTGGAAACGTTATTTGAATTCAATGGTGATGCGCGAGATAAGTGCCACCGATGCCAAACTGCGAATTGATCCATCTGAATTAGTTTCACGAGCTGCAATTCATTTGCACAATAATCCTGATGTATTAGCTGCGCTGCGTGCGCGCTTTACGACAATCATGGTCGATGAATTTCAAGAGAGCGATCCGGCGCAACGCGCGTTATTAGCCTTGCTCACTGGAAGCGATGTCATCATCGCCGCTGATGCAGATTCTGCTGTTGGTCGTTTCCGCGGTGCCGATCCCGATGGCTTATCGGCAGCCCTTGATCTATACCGGGCTAAAGAAATTACTCTGAATGCAGGTTTTAGAAACGCGCAAACAATTTTTGAGGTTGGCCTGAACTTTGCTAAAAATATGAAGGGCTCACCTGTCACCCGCAAACGCTTATGCAGCAATCAGAATGTGGGCCAAGTACAAGTGCATCGCTTTAGATCTGGGGCCGAAGAAGCTGCTTTTATTGCCCACCAATTCCGCAGCGCACATCTGCGTGAAGGTATTTCCTATAGCAACATGTCAGTAATTTTGCGTAGCCCTGGAATACAAGCTGCTTCGCTGCGACGAGCATTTTCACAAGTTGGTATTCCAGTTGCTTCCGAACTACAGGCGCTAGCGGGTAATCCGGCAATTGCACCATTTCTTTTACTTGCTCGTGTTGCACTTAAACAACTACCGCTCAACCTTGATACTACTGAGCGATTACTCATGAGTGAATTTGGTGGCGCAGATTCAATCTCACTGCGCCGAATTCGCCGGGCATTGATGGCTGCTCGCCCAGATGGAGATGATCGCACAGGAACTCAACTTCTCATTGATGCCGTAAGCGGCGGAGAACTATTTATAGAAGGTGCATCAGAAATTACTCGAGTTCATGAATTGCTGGAAAAAGCCCGTGCCGTAGCGCGCAATAAAAAAGCCACGGCCGACGAACTGCTGTGGGCCATTTGGGATAATGCTATGACAAGTGATGGTCAAAAACTTTCTCATAGTTGGCGCACACAAGCGCTGCGTCCTGGAGTTCGCGGAGCTGCAGCTGATCGCGATCTAGATGCCATGATGCAGTTATTTGAAAGTGCTGCGCGATATTCCGAACGTTTCCCATTATCTGGTCCGGGGGCTTTCATTACTGAGATTGCAACTGAAGATATTGCTGGCGATGTTATTACTGCTAAAGGAGTTCGCCCCGATTTTGTGGAAATTCTGACGGTGCACAGTGCCAAGGGGCGCGAATGGGATTTAGTGGCCGTTGCAGGTTTACAAGAAGGAACGTGGCCCAATCTTAAGCAGCGTTCATCTTTATTAGGTGCCGAACGTTTAGTTGAAGGTGCACGCAATCCAGATATCGCCCGTGATCAACTGGATGTCATTGCTGCCAGCGGACTTTTACAAGATGAAGAGCGCTTGTTCCATGTGGCCCTAACCCGCGCCAAACAATCACTATTTGTCACTGCCGTGCAGCGAGATGATGAAGAACCTTCAGCGTTCTTTGAATCAGTTGAAGTTCTAGTACATACAATTGATGAAAATTTAGAGCCAGTATTAACCGAAGTACCAAGGCCAATTACTGCACCTGCCTTAGTTGCAGAACTTCGTAGCCAACTAGATGGCGAAAATGCTAAAGCGGCAGCTTCCTTGTTAAAAGTTATGGCCGCCGAAGGAATCTATGTAGCAGATCCTGCCAACTGGATTGGATCAGTACCACTGAGCACGGATGCTGCAGTGATTGATGCAGATCAGGAAGTTGTTGTTTCACCAAGTGGGGCAGAATCATTTGTTGAGTGCGGAGTGAAATGGTTTCTGCAAAACAATGGTGGAACCGATGGTGATAGCACTGCCCAAGTTCTAGGTTCTGCCATTCACGCATTTGCGGCCAAGATGGTGCAAGAGCCTGGAACGTCTAAGCAGGATTTAATTGCAAATCTAGAGAGTTCATGGAAGCTCATCGATCCAGATTCCGGATGGGTCAGTGCCTCACATCTTGAGAACGCTGTGACAATGCTTGAAAAGTTTGTTACCTATCACAATGAAACAAAACGAGAAGTTGTTGATGCGGAAATTAGATTTGATGTGAAGTTAGGCCGTGCTCGTATTCGGGGAAGTGTGGATCGATTAGAGGTTGAAGCCGATGGTTCACTTTTCATTATTGATTTTAAAACCGGTGGAACTGCAATCTCACTCAAGGAAGCAAAAGAGAATCTGCAGCTTGCTAGCTATCAAGTAGGAATCGCCGAAGGTGGATTTACTCAAGGAAATGTAAGTGCTGGAGCAGAACTGGTTTATCTAGGCACAAGCACCGCAGGTGCAACGCTTAGACCACAACATGTCATTGATGTTGAGGCAACAAAAGAAAAACTCAATCAGATCGCCGAAGGCATGGGTGCTGCGACTTTCTTTGCCACCGTAAATAAGCGCTGTAAAGGCTGCTCAGTGCGTAAATCGTGTCCCGTTCAAAATGATGGACGGACGGTGATTGAGCAGTGACATTTACAAACATGGAGCGAGTAGCTAAATATTCACCGGAAGAGATCGTTGCAAAGCTTGGACTCAAGCCTGTGACAACGTATCAATCCGAAATTATTAGTAGCCCGCTAGAACCTGCCGTAGTAATTGCTGGTGCCGGTTCGGGTAAGACTGAAACGATGTCGAACCGTGTTTTGTATTTAGTTGCTAATGGTTTTGTTACACCTGATCAAATTCTGGGTCTTACTTTTACGCGCAAAGCTGCTGGTGAATTATCGGTACGAATTCGAAAGCGCCTACGTCAATTAGCTGCACTTCCTGAGTTCAAACACATTACTTCGACTTCCACATCTGTTACTACTTATCACTCTTATGCAGGCAAGCTCCTGAGTGAACATGCAATTCGTTATGGCATTGATGCAGATGCAGAGCCGTTGGGTGAAGCAGCAATTTGGCAGATTGCATCTGATGTCGTGCGCAACTGGTCAGATGATTCGTATCGTAATCAGAGCGCAGTCAGTACGGTTATCAAAGATGTATTGGGGCTATCTAAATTAATGCTCGAGCATCAAGTAAAAGCTGAAGAGATTGAGCGGATTGGCAATGAAGTTTTAGCTTCATTACAACCTCTGACCGGCAGCAGCAACGCTGAAGTTCGAGATGTTGCTAAAGCTATGCGTCAGAGGAACTCACTGCTACCAATGGTCGAAAGCTTTATGCAACGTCGCAAAGCTGCGGGAGAGTTCTCCTTTGATGATCAAATGTCACTCGCTGCAGATATCGCTCAGAACTTTGACGATGTTGGCGTGTTAGAGCG
>CAIXDY010000035.1 GCA_903918325.1 uncultured Actinomycetes bacterium | reverse complement strand
GTGCCAAGTAGTTCATCTTTGAAATCAATCGCTACAGATGCTGCTGCTTGCGTCAGCGCACTGAGGTGATACGGCAGACGGACTACTAACATCGCATCTTTTACTGCAGTATCGCTGACTAAATAACCCACTCGTGCACCAGCAAAAGCAAAAGCTTTACTCATAGTACGGATAGCAAGAACATGCGGGTTATCTTTAATCAAAGTAACTGCCGATACTTCCTGAGAAAATTCAGCGTAAGCCTCATCAACAACTAACAACCCACCAACCATTGCCGTTGCATCGGCTAGTAGTTGGATGTCGGAAATTGCAATCGACCCCCCAGTTGGATTATTTGGGGTAGTAATGAAAGTTAAAACCGGTTTATGTTGCTGAATTTGAGCTAGTGCATCATTTACATTGAGCGAGAAATCTGCATTTCGTGCACCATCTATCCACGCAGTACCAGTGACTTTGGCGATAAGTGGGTGCATTGAATATGAAGGTGTGAAACCCAGAGCCACGCCACTTCCAAAAGCTAAGAAAATGGATTGAATGATCTCATTACTTCCATTGGCCGCCCAAATATTTTCTGCGCTAAAAGAAGTAGAACTCAAACCATTGATGTACTCAGATAATTGTGTGCGAAGTTTGGTTGCATCGCGATCGGGATAACGATTGAGTTGAGCGGCTTGTCTCAAAACAGCATCAGCAATAGCCCTTTGAAGTGCAGGCGATGGTGAATATGGATTTTCATTTGTATTGAGAGAAGCTCGCGCCGGAACTTGTGGTGCGCCGTAGGGAGTGAGTGGTTTTAACTCCGTGCGCAGCGGTAACCATTGTGGCCAAGTCATTTAAAGATTTTCCAATCGGGCCGTCATCGCTTCACCGTGTGCAGGTAGATCCTCAGAATTGGCCAACGTAACTACTGTTGGAACTAAATCGCTGAAAGCGCTTTGACTGTATTCAATGAAATGTAATCCGCGCAAAAAAGTTTGCACAGATAAGCCGCTGGAATGACAAGCACAACCGCCCGTTGGCAGTACATGGTTTGAACCCGCAGAGTAATCACCAAGTGAAACAGGTGAAAATCGGCCGATAAAGACTGCGCCTGCATTACGAATTTTGGCTGCATCGTGGTGTGAATTTTTAGTCTGAATTTCCAAGTGCTCGGCAGCATAAGCATTAACAACGTCAATTCCTTGCGACATATCATCGACGAGCACAATTGCCGATTGAATTGAAGTCAATGCACTTGTAATGCGATCTGAATGCTTAGTAGCGGCTACGCGTTTTTTTAGTTCGGCATTAACACCTTGCATGAGTTCTATAGAGTCAGTAACTAAAACTGCAGCGGCCATTACATCGTGCTCAGCTTGGCTGATTAAATCAGCGGCAACATCGGCAGCGATTGCAGAAGAATCGGCCAGAATCGCGATCTCTGTAGGTCCAGCTTCAGAATCAATTCCGATTACACCGCGTAATGCGCGCTTGGCAGCGGCTACATAAATATTTCCAGGACCCGTAACAAGATCACATTTCTCGCACACACCATCCATACCGTAAGCAAATAGTGCAATCGCTTGGGCTCCCCCAACCGCAAAAACTTCAGTGATGCCAAGAAGTGCGCAAGCGGCAAGAATTGTTGGGTGAGGTAAACCGCCAAAATCTTTTTGTGGCGGGGATGCAACGGCGATTGATGAAACTTTCGCAATTTGCGCCGGAACAACATTCATAATCACACTACTGGGATAAACCGCCTGACCACCAGGAACATAAAGGCCAACTCGATCTACTGGAATCCATTTTTCAGTTACGGTTCCACCCTCTACAACCGTGGTGGTTTTATCACTGCGAATTTGATCGGTATGGACTTTTCTAACGCGCTCGATTGAAAGCTCTAAGGCTGTTCGAACTTTTGGGTCCAACGTATTGAGGGCAGCAGAAATTGCACTCGGTGGAACGCGAATTGATTGCGGTGCTACACCATCGAATTCTTGAGCTAACTTGATAAGTTCAGTCTCGTCACCTGTTTTTACTCGGTGCAGAATTGGTTCGATTAATTTCATCGCTGCATCAATGTCCAAAACGGCACGCGGAAGCTCGGCGCTGTACTGAGCTTTTGACATTACCTGTCCACGAAGGTCCACTGTGCGAATCACCGTCAAATTGTAACGGTTGGCTCTAGCGTGGGGTGCGTAAATTTATACGAGGCAGTTAGGGCCAAGAATAGATTTAAGATCCGCGCTCAACGATGGTGATGCTGTGACGGATGCATCAATTTTCATCACGGTATTGCTTCCGTTTTCACCAAGTGAAAGATGAACTTCACGTTTTCCTGGGTGCGATCTCAAAATCTCTTTAATCCGATCAACAACTGGTGGTGTGCACTGCGACATTGGCAATGAAATAACTAGCGGTCCAGTTGGGCCGGCGGAAATGTCAGGCATCGACATTTCAAGTGCGGTGAAACGCAAATTCTCTTCGCGACGATCTACGCGACCTCTCACAGTGACAATTCGATCTTCAGTTAGTGACATTGAGTATTGGTTGTAGGTATTAGAGAAAAATAGAACTTCAAGGGAACCTTCAAGATCTTCAACGGTGACTACTGCCCACGATGCACCCTGTCTGGAAACTTTGCGTGTAACACTTGTGATTAAGCCACCAATTGTGACAATTGATTCATGCTGAGCACCTTCATCAACTAATTCACTGATGGACATATCCGTGTTTGCACGCAAGACATGTTCGACACCAAGCAGTGGATGATCCGATACATATAGGCCTAACATTTCGCGCTCATAACTGAGCAGCATTGATTTATCCCACTCACCTGCTGGGATTTCAATATCCAAACCAGAGAGTTCGGTAACTGCCTCGCCACCAAAAAGATCAAATTGGCCAATGGCTTCAGCCCGCTTACTTTCAATGACCGAGTCAATTGCTTCTAAATGGATAGCCACCAAACCTTTACGTGTTGCACCGAGTGAACCAAATGCTCCAGCTTTAATCAGGGATTCAATTGTTTTCTTATTGCACACTTGCGCATCTACTTTGGCTAAGAAATCACCAAAAGAAGTGAAACGACCCTTATTTTCGCGTGAAGCTTTAATTGAAGCAACAACACCTTCGCCAACATTTCGGATTGCCGCTAAACCAAAACGGATATCTTTTTCGCGCGGGGTATATTCACCATTGGACTCATTGACATCTGGTGGCAAAACCTTAATACCCATGCGGCGACACTCACTCAAATACAAGGCTGACTTATCTTTGTCATCGCGAACACTTGTTAGCAACGCTGCCATGTACTCCGTTGGATAGTTAGCTTTTAGATATGCCGTCCAATAAGAGACCACGCCATAACCTGCAGAGTGCGCACGGTTGAATGCGTAATCTGAGAATGGAATCAAAACATCCCAGAGGCGCTTTATTGCTGCAGTTGAAAATCCATTTGCTTGCATGCCAGCCTCGAAAGGAATGTATTCCTTGTCCAAAATATCTTTATTTTTCTTACCCATAGCTTTACGCAGCAGATCTGCGCGACCAAGGGAGAAACCAGCAACTTTTTGTGCAATTGCCATTACCTGCTCTTGGTAAACAATGAGTCCATACGTATCGCCCAAAATTTCCTGCAAAGGTTCAGATAATTCTGGGTGAATTGGTTCGACCGGTTTACGATTATTTTTTCGATCGGCATAGTTATTATGAGCATTTTCACCCATTGGTCCCGGACGATAAAGCGCGATAACCGCTGAAATATCTTCGAAAGAGTCGGGCGACATTGACTTCAGCAGTGCGCGCATAGGCCCACCATCGAGTTGGAATACGCCTAATGTGTCACCGCGCGATAAGAGTTCATAAGTTTTTTTATCATCAAGGGTTAAATCTTCAAGCACAACTTCAATGCCTTGATTTTCCTTGATATTAATAAGTGCATCATCTAGAACGGAAAGGTTTCGAAGGCCCAAAAAGTCCATCTTGAGTAGGCCAATTGATTCACAAGCTCCCATATCAAACTGGGTAATGATTGCGCCGTCGGCTTCACGTCTATGGATTGGAATTACATCTAACAACGGTTCACGCGAAAGAATTACACCGGCAGCGTGAACACCCCATTGACGCTTGAGGCCTTCCAATCCTCGCGCAGTATCTACTACCCGCTTTGAATCAGGATCAGATTCATACAGTGAGCGAAATTCTCCCGCTTCACCGTATCGATCATCTTTTGGATCAAAGACTCCCCCTAAAGAAATATCTTTACCCATTACTGATGGTGGTAATGCCTTAGTAAGTTTTTCACCAATAACGTATGGATAACCGAGTACTCGTGTTGAATCCTTGATGGCTTGTTTAGATTTAATAGTTCCGTAAGTAATGATCTGCGCGACTCGGTCTTCACCATATTTATTGGTGGCATAACGAATCATTTCGCTGCGACGGCGTTCGTCGAAATCTAGATCAATATCGGGCATTGAAATACGTTCTGGATTTAAGAAGCGCTCAAACAACAAACCATGTTCGAGTGGATCAAGACCAGTAATACCAAGTGAATATGCAACAAGGGAACCGGCCGCCGAACCACGGCCTGGACCAACACGAATTCCAACTTTTTTTGCGTGTCCAACTAAGTCGGCAACTACAAGGAAGTAACCCGGAAATCCCATCTTTTCCATTACGCCCAGTTCATATTCCAATCGGGCTTCATGTGTTGGGGTGAGTTTTGCACCTAAACGGTTTTTCATTCCGGTGATGGCTTCTTTCTTTAGCCATGAATCTTCAGTCTCACCGGCTGGTACCGTGAATTGTGGCAACAAGTTTTCGCCTTCGCGCATTGTTACATCGCAGCGTTGGGCAATGAGCAAGGTGTTATCGCAGCTTTCAGGAATCTCTTTGAATAGTTCGCGCATTTGGGCCGCGGTTTTTACGTAGAAAGAATCGTTATCAAACTTGAAGCGCTTAGGATCCGCTAGCGTCGAACCAGACTGAACGCACAATAACGCTTCATGTGCACCAGCATCTGATTGCAATGTGTAGTGAAGATCATTTGTTGCCAGCAACGGTAAACCAAGTTCTTTGCCTAGCTTGAGTAGATCACTTTTGACTCGGCTTTCAATCTCGATTCCATGGTCCATTACTTCAAGATAGAAATTGCCTTCGCCAAAAATATCGCGGTAATCACTTGCTGCCTTAATGGCTTCTTTGTATGCCCCCATGCGCAAACGAGTTTGAATTTCGCCGCCCGGGCAACCCGTTGTTGCGATTAATCCAGTTGCATACTTGGATAAAAGTTCGCGATCCATTCGCGGTTTGTAGTAATAACCTTCAAGTGAGGCAAGGGATGAGAGGCGAAAAAGATTTCCAAGACCAACATTATTTTCAGCCAAGATCGTCATGTGCGTGTATGCGCCACCACCAGAGACGTCGTCTTCGCCACCGCTTGCCCATTGCACACGCTTTTTATCAAAACGTGATTCAGGCGCGACATAGGCTTCAATTCCAATAATTGGTTTAACACCAACTTTTTTTGCTTGCTTATAAAATTCATAAGCTCCGAAAACATTTCCATGATCGGTCATTGCAATAGCTGGCATTTCTTGGCGTGCAACCTCGGCCATTAAATCTGGAACCCGCGCTGCACCATCGAGCATCGAATACTCGGTGTGAACGTGAAGGTGTACGAAGTTTTTCTCAGACATGGTGGACGTAGATTATTGCTTAAGGCAGAACTGCATCAGATAGCAACGCCAATGAGCGTGTGAGATCGGCTGGGTACTCCGAGGTAAATCTCATGGCCTGGCCAGTTATGGGATGCGCGAAGGCGAGCTCTTTGGCATGCAGCCACGGGCGTCGCATCTCAAGGGATTTCGCTAGAACCGGATCTGCGCCATAGGTTGTATCGCCAACTAACGGATGATTGAGCGCTGAGAAATGCACACGTATTTGATGTGTGCGACCAGTTTCTAACTCTACTTTTACAAGTGAGACACCACGATAAAACTCGATAACCTCATAATGCGTTATGGAATCTTTGCCTGTAGCAACAACAGCAAAACGATGATCCTCTTTTGGGTGTCGATCAATTGGTGCATCGATAGTTCCATTAGTCGGATCCATGTGACCTTGAATTAATGCATGATAAACCTTGTCAACGCTCCGATTTCTAAAAGCATCTTTGAGGACAGTGAAAGCGCGATCGCTTTTGGCAACAATCATCAATCCGCTGGTTCCAACATCTAATCGATGAACAATTCCTTGGCGTTCGGCTGCACCACTTGTAGAAATTGAATATCCGGCTGCCATAAGTGCGCCAACAACGGTTGGTCCCATCCATCCCGGGCTTGGGTGCGCAGCACATCCCACAGGTTTATCTATTACAACAATGGCATCATCATCGTAAACAATTGTTAGACCTTCTAGTGGTGTCAACGGAATAGGATCTTGATTAATAGGGGCTGGCATCAAAACTTCAATAATTTGATTGGCGGCTACTCGATCGGATTTACTCATTGCTTTGCCCGAAGTTGTTATATCGCCGTCATCAAGCAACTTAACTACGGCCGTACGTGAAAGGCCAAGTACACGTGTTAGCGCGCTATCAATACGTTCGCCGGCCACGCCTTCTGGCACTGACAAAGTACGTTGTTCACGTTCGCTCATATCAACTCATTTTTAGTAATAGGTGAAATATTTCTTGCTGAAAGTACCATTGATATTACTGCTGCAATTACGATGGCAGAATCGGCGATATTGAAAATAGGCCAGTGCGGAAGCTGCAACCAATCGATGACATGGCCGCGCAATAATCCAGGCTCACGAAAAATTCGATCAGTGAGGTTGCCCAAGATTCCACCCATAACCAGCCCTAAAACCAGCGCCCACCCTTTCGAGGTGAGTGAAACTGCGTAATAAGCAATGCCGAGCAGAATTACTATTCCAAAGATTGAGAGAAAAAGCGTCGCACCCGGTGCAAATGAAAATGCAGCACCAGAATTGCGAACAAAGTTGAGTTGAAAGAATGAACCAATAATTTTGACTGCGCCACGATGTGAAAGTGAGTTAACTGCCCAAATCTTCGTGGCTACATCGGTGGTCCAAACCAACAGGGCAACACCTAAGAGTGTGCGCCATACGCGCACTGCTAGCGCCGTTCTTCCTTCTGCTTGCAGAGCATGCACAAAGTGGCTCGAGGAAATACCTGTAAGCGAGCCTTTCCAATTGCACTTCCGCATTCTTCGCAGTTTCCGTAGGTCTTTGAATCAATTCGATCAAGGGCACGCTCGGTTTGTAAGACCATGTCACGTGCATTTATAACGAGGGACATTTCATGTTCGCGTTCAAAAGTTTTTGTTCCAGCATCGGCCTGGTCATCACCAGCACCTTCGCCAGATTCTTGAATCAATGAATCCATTTCAACTTCAACTTTTGCAAGCTCTACCCGCAGACGATCTAATTCTTTTGAAATTTCGGTGCGAATACTTTTTAATTCAGCCGCAGTCCACGGCGATTCAGAGTCGCTGACAACGATTGGCGTTGGTGCAACTTTAATTGGCTTCAGTGGAGCAATTTTTTTCCCACTCTTGGTAGGGCGCGGTGGTGGTGGCATCACCAGTCGGCGTTCTTCAACGACTGGCGCGGTAACTGGCGCGGTGATGGTGGAGACCGAAACCGTTTGGGATTTCTCATCAACGGTCAAAGTTGTTTTGGACGGGAATGGCTTACCTGGAGCTTTTTTAACTGGAATGCTTTTTACCGTAGCCTTTTTAATAGCTGCCTTTTTAGCAGGAGCCTTTGTGGCTACAGATTTCTTTGCCGGAGCTTTTTTTACTGCCGCTTTCTTGGCCGGCGCCTTTTTTGCTGGAGCCTTTTTAGCAGGAGCCTTTTTTGCAGGAGCCTTTTTGGCTGCAGCTTTTTTGACGGGCTTCTTAGGCATGTCGCGAACCTTATTGCCAATATGGGGCCGTTACCAATTACGCCACGGCGATTTTTCCTCTACTTAGACGATACGATTGAGCCCTTGCACAATTAGGCGTTGACGGGGCCATCACCTCACGAGCTTGTTGGAAGAAATGAGTGCAAACTCATCTAGAACCAACTGCAAGGGTTACAAGTGGCGTGAATTTCACGCAAGGCGGGTGGTACCGCGAGATCTGCGCCAGCAGGTCACGTCCCTCCAGAGGTAGGACTTACTCGTGGAGGATTTTTTATGTCATTTCGCGCAATTGCTGCAGCGGTAGATCTACCTGCCGTCGAACATGAGATTTTAAAATTCTGGCGCGATAACCAAATTTTTGAAAAAACCGTATCGGCCCGAGAAGGCGCACCGGCATGGATGTTTTATGAAGGTCCACCAACTGCAAATGGAATGCCGGGAACTCACCACATTGAAGCCCGTGTATTTAAAGATGTCTTTCCTCGTTTTCACACGATGAAAGGTAAACATGTAATCCGCAAAGCTGGTTGGGATTGTCATGGTTTGCCCGTTGAAATTGCCGTTGAAAAAGAATTAGGTTTTGCGGGTAAAGGCGATATCGAGAAATATGGAATCGCAGCTTTCAACGACAAGTGTCGCCAATCAGTACAACGTCACGTCAGCGCATTTACCGACATGACTGACCGCATGGGTTTTTGGGTGGATTTCGATCAGGCTTATTGGACTATGTCGCCTGAATATGTTGAAAGTGTGTGGTGGTCACTTAAAGAGATTTGGAAAAAGGGTTTACTCGTACAAGATCACCGCGTTGCACCATATTGCCCTCGATGCGGAACTGGGCTTTCAGATCACGAGTTAGCTCAAGGTTACGAGAGCGTTGTTGACCCATCTGTCTATGTTCGCTTCCCCGTTACTTCAGGTGATTTAGTTTCGCTCAATGCTTCACTGCTTGTTTGGACTACAACACCATGGACTTTAGTTTCTAATACCGCCATTGCTGTGCACCCAGATGTTGATTATGTGGCCGTTGAAGTAACCGTGGATGAAGTTTCAGAAGTATTGGTTGTAGCCGAAGCTCTTATTGAAAGCGTGAAGGGCGAAAAGAAAATCCTTAAGAAAATGTTGGGTAAGGATTTAGAGCGAATTACGTATAAGCGTCCCTTCGATTTTGTAGAAATCCCTGATTCACATTTCGTAGTGTTAGCCACCTATGTCACAACTGAAGATGGAACTGGATTAGTTCACCAATCCCCCGCATTTGGTGCCGATGACTTACAAGTGTGCCGTGCATATGGATTGCCGGTAGTGAATCCAATTGCACCTGATGGTCATTTCTTAGCCGATGTTCCAGTTGTAGGCGGAATGTTTTTTAAAGAAGCCGATAAAACTCTGGTTAAAGAGTTGAAAGCTCGTGGAGTTTTATACAAGCATCAACCGTACGAACACACCTATCCTCATTGCTGGCGATGCCACACCCCTTTGATGTATTACGCACAACCATCGTGGTACATCCGCACTACTTCTATTAAAGATGCATTGCTGCGTGAAAATGCGGCAACGGATTGGCATCCAGAAACTATCAAAGAAGGCCGCTACGGTGACTGGCTCAATAACAATATCGATTGGGCTTTATCTCGAAATCGCTTTTGGGGAACTCCGCTTCCAATTTGGCATTGCGACAACAAACATGAAATTTGCATAGATTCATTAGCTGAATTAGGTCAATTAGCGGGCAAGGAACTTTCAAACCTTGATCCCCATCGTCCCTTCGTTGATGACATCACTTTTCCTTGCAAAGAGTGTGACTCAACAATGGTGCGCGTTCCAGAAGTAATTGACTGTTGGTATGACTCTGGCGCAATGCCTTTTGCCCAATGGGGTTATCCGCATAAAGAGGGTTCGGTAGAAAAATTTAAAGAGTCTTACCCAGCCGACTTCATTTGCGAAGCTATCGACCAGACTCGCGGTTGGTTCTACACATTAATGACTATTGGAACTTTGGTATTTGATAAATCCTCGTACAAAACCGTGCTCTGCCTTGGACATATTTTGGATAAAGATGGCCGCAAAATGAGTAAGCACTTGGGCAATGTGTTGGAGCCAATGGCGCTGATGGATCAGCACGGGGCTGATGCTGTGCGTTGGTACATGTTGGCTGCGGGTTCCCCTTGGGCTGCACGCCGCGTAGGTCACGAAGCGATTAATGAAGTTGTACGCAAAACTTTATTGACGTACTGGAATACCGTGTCATTCCATGCTCTCTATGCACATGCGTCAAATTTCGAATTAAGTCAGAGTCCACAACTTGCCGATCGTCCACTCATGGATCGCTGGATCATCTCTGAATTAAACCTGCTGATCGAAGAAGTCGACGCAGCGCTCACTGATTTCGATTCACAAGTAGCTGGTCGTGCGCTAGCCCGCTTCATTGATGATCTTTCTAACTGGTACGTGCGTCGTTCTCGCCGCAGATTCTGGGATGGCGATGTAAGCGCTTTAGCAACTTTGCATGAATGCTTAGTAACGCTCACTCAATTACTTTCGCCCATGGTTCCATTTATCACCGAACAAGTGTGGCAAGAGTTAGTTATTCCAGCCGATGCAAAGGCAGTTGCATCCGTACATTTGTCTGATTTCCCAGTTGCTAATGCTGCGGCAATGAACCGCACACTGGGCGAACAAGTTGCTCTTACTCGTCGAATCGTTGAACTCGGTCGTGCATCACGTGCAGAATCTGGAATCAAAATTCGTCAACCTTTAGGACGCGCGCTTATTGCAGCTAGCGGTTGGTCGGCATTGCCCGTAGAAATGCGTGAACAAATTGCCGATGAACTCAATGTCATTAACTTGCAAGACATTGCCGATGCCGATGGTGATTTAGTTGATATCTCCATTAAAGCTAACTTCAAATCGCTAGGCGCAAAATTTGGTGGCGCAGTTCAAGAGATTGCTAAAGCTATTGCAACAAGTGATGCAACTGCCTTAGTAAAAACGTTGCGTGCCAGTGGTACGACAACTGTGGGTACCTGGGAAATCTCGCTTGAAGATCTAGTTGTCACTGAAGTGCCTAAGTCAGGATGGATGGTTGCATCCCATGAGGGTGAGAGCGTTGCCCTGGATCTAGAGCTCACCCCGGCGTTACTTACTGCGGGCCTTGTCCGTGAGGTAATTCGATTCATTCAGGAACGACGAAAGAGTGACGGCTTCGAAATTTCAGATCGCATCAATGTGTCCTGGAATGCCTCAGCCGAAATCACACAAGCCATCGCTTCCGATGATGCCCATATCAAGGATGAAGTACTTGCTGTGAGCATGGTTCAAGATTCAACGATTGAAATTGTTGATGGAGAATTTGGTCTAGAAATTAAAATTTCTAAAGCTGGCTGACAAATCCAATCAAGAGTTGGACTCCGAAAAAGAGCACAATAAAACTTAGGTCAAGACTTACCGTGCCTAAACGAAGCGGCGGAATGTAACGACCAACAAATCGCATGGGCTTATCTGTAATTGAATACACCAGCTCTACAAGAATGAGAACTAATCCCTTGGGGCGCCAGTTTCGCGCAAACATACGCACATAATCCAGAATTAAACGCGCAAGTAAAGCGAAAAGAAATAATTGCAGAACGTCAGCAAGCAACGTGCCTATGCGCATGAAGATCAGCTCTGGTTAAAGAAGCTTGCTTGCGCAGCAGCTGATTTATCTTCAGTGCCGATTGAAACATTTGCTGGTGAGAGAAGGAAAACCTTTTTTGTCACTCGCTCAATAGTTCCATGCAAACCAAATGCAAGACCACTTGCAAAATCAACTAGGCGCTTGTGTTCAGATTCATCCATGTCAGTTAAGTTAATAATTACTGGATTTCCTAAACGGAAGTGCTCACCGATTGTGCGGGCCTCATTATAAAAACGTGGATGAAGTGTCACGATTCGATCTAGAACTGGAAGATCAAGTTGTGGAGCTACTTCATGAATAGTTGAAGTGACAACTGAGGAAACTGGACGTGCTGCGCGCGGCTTAATGCGCACTTCATTAGAGGAAGGCACGGCAGGAACTGAAGTTGAAACTGGTGTATCGAATTCTGGGTCGTCCATCAAACCTAAGTAGTTTGCGACGCGCTTGAGTGGATTAGCCATGTGTAAACGGTACCTGCTCAGCTATCTCGAACCGAGGATTGAACTGCCGACCCGAATATGTGTCGCTCCATAAGCGATTGCTTCCTCAAAATCTCCACTCATTCCAGCCGATAATTTATTAGCTTCTGGGAAATCGCGAATAAATGACTGATGAATTTTCGCCAGCATTTCAAAGGCGCTAGCGCTCGACATCCCTAAAGGGGCAACGGCCATAAGGCCCACTAAATGATGGTGGCTGGAGATTTGAATTGCCTGTGCCAATTCATAGAGTTTTTCCTGCTGGACTCCCCCACGACCTTCGGCGCCATCGAGTGAAACTTGGCAGAAAATATCCAGTGGGTGCGCAGCTACGCGTTCAATGATTTCAAAATGTTTCATGTCATCGAGTGAGTGAATGACATGGGCCCATGAAGTAATTGACTTTAATTTATTGCTTTGGATCTGGCCTTGAAAATGCCACGTTCCGCTCACGGTAATGGCTTTACCAGCGCCATCAGAATCCCTATTCTCACCAAAATCTGTGACTCCCAAAGTCTTTAAGATTTCTACATCACTTGCTGGAAAAGTTTTGGTCACTGCAATCAAAGTTATCTCCCCAACACTTCGTCCAGATTTGGAGGCGGCAGCTGCGATTCGATCTTTGACCAGATTTAAGTTAGTTGCAATTTCATTGTGACGGCTCATAACCAAATGACCCCAGCCGTGCGGCCCGTGATGTTGTGCCTGCGATATGAAAAATAGTTCGGGTCCTCTAACGTGCATATTGCGCTTGCCTCATACGTAACATCGTTGGCTTTCAATTGTGCAACCAATGCCGCGGGCAGATCTAGTGCATGTGTTCCCACATGCGTGAGAGCTGCAGCCGCTGGATGTTGCGCAATTACTTCATCAGCTAATTCTTGCCCCACTTCATAGCAGCGACCACAAATTGAAGGTCCTAGCTGTCCATGAATATTTGTCGCACCCAGAGCTTTCATTGCATCAATAGTTTTTAGTGCAATGTTATTCATTAATCCGCGACGCCCAACATGTACTGCCGCTACCACCGTGGTTGAAGAGAGCAACAGCGGAATGCAATCGGCCACCATTACAGCTAAGGCGATTCCAGTTTGGGTTGTAATAAGTGCATCACTCGTTGGTTCACTTTGGATATGTGAAATTTGAGTAATCACATCACCATGGACTTGATTCATAAACTGCAATGGCACAGTGATTGCGGCCAGAGCTTTACGGTTCTGTGCAACTAGCTCGGCGCTATCACCAACATGTAGAGCTAGATTAAATGAATCAAAAGGCGCAAGGCTTGCACCATTGCGCCGATCGGTAAAAAGAGAAGGCAACTGCCTTTACTTCATAAAGTCTGGAACGTCGATCTCATCCTCAGCTACGAGTTCTTCGAAAGTAACTCGACGTCGCGGAGTTGGCTCATCACCGAGCTCTAGCGCTACAGAGATTGGATCATTGGCGGGCAAGGGATCTGCTACTCCACCTAACGTCGCAGCATTGATAACTGGCGTTGATACCTTGCGGGGTTCGCCACCTTCAAAACCAGCGGCAACTACCGTAATACGAACTTCATCTCCGAGTGCATCATCGATAGTTGTTCCAAAAATGAATTTAGCATTTGGATGCACTGCTGATTGCACGAGCTCGCACGCTTCGTTAACTTCAAAGAGACCTAAATCAGAACCGCCAGAAATCGAAAGCAGGACGCCCATTGCCCCATCTATTGAAGCTTCAAGAAGTGGTGACGAGATTGCAAGTTCAGCGGCACGAAGTGCGCGATTTTCGCCACGAGCAGATCCGATACCCATAAGTGCAGAACCAGCGCCGGACATAACCGCTTTAACATCGGCAAAGTCTAAGTTAATTAAACCTGGCTGAGTAATGATTTCAGTAATTCCCTGTACGCCAGATAAGAGAACTTGGTCTGCACTCTTAAATGCATCGGCTAAAGTAATTGTGCGATCTGAAATAGCAAGTAAGCGATCATTTGGAATCACAATGAGAGTGTCGACTTCTTCACGCAAAGCTTCAATTCCAATATCGGCTTGAGTCGAACGCAATTTCGCTTCAAAGGAAAATGGACGAGTTACAACACCAATTGTTAATGCACCAATATCTTTTGCAATTTTTGCAACGATTGGAGCTGCACCAGTTCCGGTGCCTCCACCTTCACCGGCAGTTACAAAAACCATATCTGCTCCACGCAAAATTTCTTCAATATCATCAGCGTGATCAAGTGCGGCTTCGCGACCTTTTTCAGGATCCATTCCGGCACCCAGACCACGAGTTGTCTTTCGACCAATATCTAATTTCACATCAGCATCACTCATTAACAAATGTTGTGCATCAGTGTTAATTGCAATGAACTCAACACCTTTAAGTCCCACATCAATCATTCGATTAATTGCATTAACTCCACCGCCACCAATTCCAACAACTTTGATGACTGCTAAATAATTCTGCGGTGAAGCCACGTGTATCCTCCTTGGGAACCATAAACCTCTACTTGAGCCTTATAATTCAACGTTTTTCGATAAGGCGAACGTAAAGTGCGCGAGGCGCTTAATCAAATACCGACATGAATTATTTATTGTGTCGTTAAAAATATTTATTTAACGATTGGTGCATGGGGAGCAGAAAGATCCATACGTCTTATTTTTGCATTTTCAGGTTGTGCCATTAAAGCCTTATAAACCTTTACTTTCAGAGCGTTTTCAGTAGCAGTACCCCATCGAAGTTGAAGTTTCCTATCCCCCAGATCGATGCTCAACTGGTAAGCCTGACCACTGAGCATTTTTAACAGCGTCAAGTGAGAGGTGATTTCTGGAGGAAGAGTTTTAAAGAAATTGACGGCCGTTATGGCATCGGCAGTTGTAGCTGCCGAAATCAGCGGGAGATTTTTTTCAGCCCCCGAATGAGGTACAAAAGCTTTGCCTTGCTTATCAATAGCTGCACCGTTATAGATTGCAATTGGAGTGCGTTCGGTAATTGCAATTGTGACTTTGCCAGTAAGCCAGTTGCGTGAGACTTGTGCTGATTCGATGAAATCATATTTTTGGTAGGAAGCTGCAACTGTGCGCGGTTCTACTCGGGCTAATTTTTCCCCTTTGAAAACTTGGGAAGTCAGATTTGCCGATGTACCAGTCACTTCGATACCTCTAACTGTGAGCAAGGTGGACCAGCCCAGAACATAGGAAGCTACGGCAAGTAGAAGGATTGAAATTAAAGCAATAAGGCGCTTGTTTTTCATTTAATCAAAACGTCGTTTCAGACCATCGACAATGATGGGTGCAAGCGAACTGACATCACCGGCGCCTAAAGTCATAATGACATCCAAAGGTTGTGCTGAGTTAATAACGGCATCAGTGACTTCGACAAAATTGGGAATGTATTGTCCATTAGTCATGAGGTCAGTGATTAAGCGTGAGGTGACACCTGGAATACTTTTCTCACTGGCTGCATATATTTCTAACACATACGCCGCATCGGCTTTTGAGAGCGCAATCGCGAACTCCTTATAAAAAGCTTGCGTGCGTGAATAGCGATGTGGCTGAAAAATAACTAAAAGTCGTCCATCTCCGGCAAAGCGACGTGCAGCCTCTAGCGTTACATCGATCTCGGTTGGGTGGTGGCCATAATCATCAACCACTCGAATTCCATGGACAGTTCCCTTCACTTCAAAACGTCGACCAGTTCCATGGAAAGTAGCAAGGCCAGTTAATAAATCGGGGGCGCTAAAACCAAGATTCAGTCCTGTTGCCAAAACCGCTGCAGCGTTGAGCAAGTTATGGTGACCAGGCACCTGTAATTCAATAAAACCAACGGTTTTCCCACGCCAAATAGCGCGCGCTTTTGAGCCCATTGCGGCTAACTCGATGGAGTCTAATTTCAAATCGCAATCATCGGCGGTGCCATATGAAATCAGCTCGCATGACGAAACGTGCGATGCCAATTTTCGAGCACCCGCATCATCACCGCAATATGTGAGGAAACCTTGAGGGCTAATTGTTTCAACAAAATCTTTAAAGGCATCTTCTACTGCTTTTGGGGTAGCAAAATAATCGACATGATCATGTTCCACGTTTGTAACAATTGCCGCAAATGGCCGATATTCAATGAAAGATCCATCAGATTCATCAGCCTCTGCAACAAAGATTTCACCAGTACCGCGATGTGCATTGGAGCCAGAGGCGGTGATAGTTCCACCGATTGCAAAAGATGGATCAGCCCCGCAGGCTTGAAGGGCCACAGCCATCATTGATGACGTAGTTGTTTTTCCATGCGTTCCTGCTACCGCAATACTTTTCGACTCAGACATCAAAATAGAAAGTGCGGAAGCGCGAGTCAGAATTATCAAACCTAACTCGTTAGCACGTTGTAATTCCGGATTGCTCTGGGAAATCGCGGTTGAGTAAACAACTAAGTCTGCGCCTTCTACATTCTCGGCATGATGTGAAGTTGAAATACGTGCACCGAGTGCTTGCAAAGCTTTTACAACCGATGAGTCTTTAGCATCTGATCCACTCACGTGAATACCATGCGAGAGCGAAATTCTGGCAAGGCCGCTCATCCCTGCGCCGCCAATTCCAATAAAATGTACGCGCTTACCTATAAGTGAAGAAAGTGTTGGCTTCATTATTTGCCACCCATCGCAAATTCTCCAAGCGCAGCAATCTTTTGTGCCGCTAATGCATCAAGGGTAGAGCCTTCCAATTGAGATTTTTCGGCATCAAGTAAAATGTTCTGAATTTGAGAAACTAAAAACTCAGCGGTGAAATCTTTCTGTGCGATTACAGTGGCACGACCATCCTGAACTAGTTGGCTTGCGTTATAGAACTGTTCGCCATTTCCAATTGGTAGCGGTACAAATAAGGCATAACGACCCAAAGCTCGAAATTCGCTGCACGTCACCGCCCCACTTCTAGCGATAATCAGATCACTAGCTAGGTAAGCATCGGCCATTGCATCTACATAGGCGACTGGGCGATAAGAATCAGTGCTCTGAGGTAATTCATTGCGTCGACCCACTGAGTGCAAGAGCGAAATATTGTGCGACATCATCTCAGGTAATGCTGTGGCGATGATTGAGTTAATGGCAACTGATCCTTGAGAGCCACCCATAACAAAAACCAGCGGCTTAGAATTATCAAAACCTAATCGTGCTTTTGCATCATGACGGGCTTGTGACCAATTTTTCTCGGCATCAATGAGAGCGGTTGCCACATCGCTTCGAAGTGGAAGTCCAGTAAGTAGGGCATTGGAGAAAGCCCCTGAAGAAACTCCATAAGCCACGGCTAAATTTTTTGTGAATACCGCGCCTAAGCGATTTGCCCAACCGGGTTTGGCATTTGCTTCATGTATCACGATAGGGATTCGACGCAAACCCGCGGCAATATACGCCGGCGCACTTACATAACCACCAAAACCGATGAGTAAGTCGGCTTTTTTAATAATTGAACCTGCAGCTGCAACTGATCGAAATAAATCGAATGGAATCTGTAGCCAACTTAATGAGGGCTTGCGTGAAATGCTGACACGTGGAATATGTGCCAACGTAAACCCGGCTGCAGGGACGATTGCATTTTCTAATCCATGTATTGTTCCTAGAAAAACAATGTCATCTTTTGGGTGTGCGCTTTTCCATTCACGAGCTACCGCTAAGGCTGGTTCAATGTGTCCAGCAGTACCGCCGCCGGCAAAAATTATCGTAGCCATGGGATACCAGTTTTCTTGAGTTCGCTATAAATAATCGGGTCTCTACGGGCAGCACCGATGACAAAAGCTATGCCCATATACGTAGCAATCAGTGCCGAACCTCCATATGAGAGTAAAGGCAAAGTTACTCCAACTACAGGTAGCACGCTTATTGCCGATCCAACATTGAGAATTGTCTGTATGCCAATCCAACATCCAATTCCACAACTGACATAACGCACCATGGGATCATTAGCGCGCAACGCAATTTTAAAGATAGAGAAAATGAGAATTGAAAGAAGTAAGAGTGTTGCAATAGTTCCAAACAAACCTAGCTCTTCACCAATGACTGAAAAAATAAAATCTGTGTGTGCTTCAGGTAGGTTTCCCCATTTTTGACGACTTGCACCCAGACCTACACCGAATAATCCACCACTAGCTAGACCTAAAAGGCTATGCGCGGGTTGCCATCCATAACTTTTATACTGACCTGCGGCAAATGGATGCAGAAAAACTGCAAATCTTTGTACTCGATATGGTGCAGCCAAAATTAATCCAGCAATTCCTAAGAAGCCGATGCCTGATACGACCGCAAATGCACCTAAGCGCACACCTGATACCCATAACAATCCAGCTAAAACAAAGGCGAAAACCGAGGCCGTACCTAAATCGCTGCCATAGAGAACGAGCAAAATACATAATAAATATGCCGGCGCAATTAACTTAATTACATTGGCCTGCACCTCACCAGTGCGTTCACGTTTAGCTAAAATAAAACCGGCCCAAAGAACCATCAAAAACTTTGCCACTTCGCTGGGCTGCACATCCACAAAACCCAAACTAATCCAGTTGTGATTACCGTTGACACTCTTACCAACACCCGGCACTTGAACTATTACAAGAAGGGCCAAAGAAGCTAAAACGCCAAAACGGGCAATTAGTTTCCAGCGAGCAAGTGAAAACCGTGAAAGCACCCAGGCCATCGGGATTGACATGGCCAAGAAAATAAATTGTCGTAAAACAATTGCATAAGTTGAGCCCTTATTTTCAAGGGAATAGATTGAAGATGCAGAGAAGACCATAATCAAACCCAACATACTCAAAGTCAGCGTGCTGCCTACCAGCATGTAGTAGAGATTTACTGGCTTAGTAAAAAACGTTTCACGGCGCTCAGTTTGCATGCGCAACCAACTTCTTAACGGCTTGTGCAAAACGGTCACCACGATCGGCATATGAAAGAAATTGATCCATCGATGCGCATGCTGGCGCTAGTAAGACACTGTCACCCTTGTCTGCAAGCTGGATTGCGCACGTAACAATATTTTCCATCAAAGAATTTGAATCGCCGCCTTTTACATACTCGCTTCCAGGATCGATCATTACTCGCTTAGTCTGCGGGGAAAATTGAACAAAAGCTGCTTCAATCAAATCCCGATCGGCCCCAATCAGAATTGCCGCTTTAATTCGCTGCGAAGTTTTAGCTACTAACTCCCCCATCTGTGCACCTTTAGCTAATCCTCCAGCAATCCAGATAACTGATTCGTGAGACATCAGTGCTGCAGCCGCAGCATGGGGATTAGTTGCTTTGGAATCATCAACCCAAGTAATTGAATCTGATTCTAAAATGGTTTCAATGCGGTGTCGGCCAGTTCGAAAATCCTGTATCGCCTTTCGAATATCTTCATGACTTACACCAACGGTGCGGGCTAGAGCCGCAGCTGCTAAAGCGTTAGAAACATTGTGCGGAACCGTTGGTTTTACTTCTAACAGTTCGGCAAACATGGCCGCTTCTTGAGGATCGGCCACAAATGCACGATCAACAAGTAACTCCTCAACTAAACCTATTTCACCAGGAGCTGGAGTATCCAGGGAATAAAACACTTTACGCCCCTGCCAATGTGCAGTTCGTTGCACCACCTGCGAATCATCGCCATTGAGAATTGCGGTAGTGGAACGATCAAGTAAAGAAATCTTACTTTGAGCGTATTCATCAAAACTTCCATGCCAATCAATATGATCATCGGCAATATTGAGAATGGCACTTGCAACAAACTGTGCTTCTTTGCACCAATGCAGTTGGAAAGATGAGAGTTCAAGAACTAGGACATCAAAGGTGTGGCTTTGTTCAAGAGCATCGATAACGGTATCTCCAACGTTGCCACATGCGGTTGCATGTAAACCACCTGCCCGTACCATTGCTGCAGCCATTTCGACCGTTGTAGTTTTTCCATTAGTACCCGTCAAGGCAATCCATCGCTGATTTGGCGCAACTTCATTTTTAATGTGCCACGCTAAATCAATCTCGTTCAGCAATGGGATGCCTTGGGCAAGTGCTTGCAGGATCAAAGGATGATTCTGGCGCCAGCCAGGTGAAACCACGACGCTATTAAATTCTGAAAGTTTAACCTCGGAAACTTTTATAATTTCAAATTCACTTACCGCAGCTGGGTTTTCATCTACTAGCGTGACTATTGCACCTCGCTTGTGAAGTGCGCGAGCAACCGAATTGCCAGTCACACCTGCACCAAGAATCAGGATTTTTTCGCCAGCACTAGTCAGTGGCATAGGAGTTACTTAACTACCCACTGGGCATAGAAGAGACCAATTCCCCCAGCAACACTCAAGCCAGCGATGATCCAAAAACGAATTACAACAGTAATTTCGGCCCAGCCTTTGAGTTCAAAGTGATGATGTAGCGGCGCCATTTTAAATACGCGCTTTCCCCCACTGATTTTGAAATACAGCGTTTGAATAACAACCGACATGGTGATTATTACAAACAGTCCACCTAGTGGAATCAGAAGAAGTTCTACGCGTAAAGTCGCCGCAAATCCAGCAATCGCAGCACCCAGCGCAAGAGAACCGGTGTCTCCCATAATTATTTTTGCTGGGGCCGTGTTCCACCACAAGAAACCTGTGCATCCGCCAGCAAATGCTGCAGCAAGAACGGCTAAATCAAGTGGATCTCGAACTTGATAACAGCTCGTGGTTGCAATAGCGCCAATCGCACAACTCTGACCAAACTCCCAAACTCCAATTAAAACAAAGGCTAAGAAAGTCATGATGGTGGCACCGGTTGCTAAACCATCTAAACCATCCGTCAGATTTACTCCATTACTTGCCGACATCACCATCAAAATAATGAAGATAATTACAAGGCCAGTTCCAAGAAATATTGTGGTTTCGCTTACTCCTGAAAGATACTGTGAAATTGGAGTCAAATGAAACTCATCGGGAAAACGTAAACCAAAGAAACCAAAAGCCCCAGCAAGCCCAGCCTGAGCCAATAATTTATATCGACCTTTTAAGCCACGTGAATTTTGTTTAGAAACTTTTAGCCAATCATCTAAGAAACCTACAAAACCTAAACCAATTACTAAGCCAATCACAAGCAGGGCGGAAGTAGTCATCGGCGTACTCGTTAATAGATGTGCAACTAAGTAACCAATGATGGCTGCTGAGATAAAAATAATGCCGCCCATAGTAGGAGTGCCATGTTTAGTTTTATGCGTCGATGGACCATCATCGCGGATTATTTGGCCATAACCACGTCCAGCAAGAATGTGGATTAAACCTTTAGTTCCAAAGAGGGCAAATGCCAGTGCGATTGCACCTGCAATCAAAATTCTTGTCATTCTATAGCCCCCACCTTTTCTAACCATAATCTTTCTAGTTCACTTGCTAAAACTTGAAATTGTTCTGAACGTGAAGCTTTTACTAAAACTACATCGCCAGGGGCGAAATGTTCCAATAAATCCAAGGCTGAATCGATTGTGGGACGATGATGAACGCTCATAGATCCTTCGGGAGATCCATACTCTGGGGCATTGACTACAACTAAGTGATCGATACCAAGTTCAAGGGCAAGGGTGCCAATTTTTGCGCTCTGTTCGGCTTGTGACTCGCCGAGTTCGTGCATCTTTCCTACAAATGCCCACGCAGCTCCTCCCCGTTCTTGAGCAAATAGAACGAGTGTGCGAAGGGCTGCCGCCATCGAAGCTGGGTTGGCGTTATAGGAATCGTTAATGATGAGTAAATCTTCACACTCATGCATTTCCATACGCCACTTACTTGAAATTTCAGCGGTAGATAATGAGCTGGCGATTAATTCCAGTGGCAAAGAAAGTGCAGTACCAACTGCGGCAACAGCAAGTGCATTAGAAATTTGATGTGCGCCAATAAGTCTCATGCCAACCGCGTCTCTTCCAGCCGGTGTCACTAAATCAAAATGTGGGCGTCCTTCGCGCATTTCAACATCGGTAGCACGGACTTCCACATCGCTTTTTTCACCGAAAATAATTGTTTTTCCTTTATGCAAGTTAATCATTGCTGGCGTGAATTCATCATACGAACCTAAAATTGCGATTCCATCCGGTGCAAGTGACTGGATCAACTCCCCTTTTGTTTGGGCAATTGCGGCTTGCGAACCAAATTCTCCAATGTGAGCTGTTCCAACCGTAAGTACAACACCGATATTTGGCGCAGCAATCGAGCACAGACGTGCAATGTCGCCCTGATGTCGTGCGCCCATTTCTAAAATACAAAAACGAGTTCGGTCATCGCATTCCAATAAAGTTACTGGAAGGCCAAGATCATTATTAAAAGAGCCCCCCGGAGCAACTGTTGGTCCAACTGCACCCAACATATGAGCTAATAAATCTTTCGTACTTGTCTTGCCCTGCGATCCAGTGATTCCAATGACCGTTAACTTATCTAAACGCTTTCGAACAAAAGTTGCGATAATTGATAGTGCTTCTACGACGTCGCCTACAACAATGCATGGACCATCAATGCGATGTGAGGTTAAAGCAAACATCGAGCCATTACGGTAAGCATCAGCGGCAAACTCGTGTCCATCGGCTTTCTCGCCTTTAAGGGCTAGAAAGAAAGATCCTGGTGTTGCTAGTCGCGAATCAAAGACCGGCGCTTTCGATACAAGTAAATCTTTATCGCAATAAATTTGCCCACCCACTAATAAGGCGATTTCGCCTGCAGTTAAGGTGATCATTTTTTATCCTCAATTGCTTTAGCTAATTCAATTCGATCATCAAATTCATGCACTATTCCCGCGACTTCTTGGCCTTTTTCGTGGCCCTTTCCCAAAATTATTACCACGTCGCCAGCTTGCGCTAAATTCACTGCACTTTGAATTGCTTGTGCTCGATCGACAATTACTTCATTTGGCGGCGTTACTTGAATATCGAGCACCATCTGCACCAAAATCTCTTCAGGTTTTTCCGAGCGTGGATTATCACTTGTATAAATAGCGATATCGGCACCTTCATGCAGAACCTGTCCCATCAAAGTCCGCTTAGTTTTGTCTCGATCTCCCCCGCAGCCTAAAACTGCAATGACTTTTCCATCGCTAATTTCATGCGCGGTTTCTAACACTCTTTTAACTGCATCTGGTGAATGCGCATAATCGACAAGCGCGGTGAAATTCTGCCCAAGATTAACCGCTTCAAGCCGGCCAGCGGCCCCAGTGAGCGAAGGAAGGATTGCGGCGATATCAATGGGATCAATTCCACTTTCCACCGCTATCGCAACTGCCATTAATAAGTTGTCGTAATTAAATCCGCCATGTAACTGCGTTTTACCCTCAATTAAAATCCCGCCACTGCCTCGTATGGATACTGACGCTCCAACATAATCTGAGGTAATTGCACTGAAGTGCCAGTTAGCCTGGGTATCTAACCGGGACACAGTCAGAACCGGTAATTCAGTTTGCGCCGCTAAGCGCTTGCCATATGTATCGTCAATATTAATAACCGCTAAATCTCCGTATTCAAAAGTGAATAATTTAGCTTTTGCTTGGAAATAATCTTCCATATCCTTATGAAAGTCCAAGTGGTCCTGGGAAAGATTAGTAAATCCGACAACAGCGAAGTGGCTACCCCGAATTCGTTCTAAAGTTATTGCATGGCTTGAAACTTCCATTACTAAATTTCGCATATGACGCTCGCGCATAACGGCAGAGAGTGCTTGTAAATCACTACTCTCCGGGGTTGTTCGCTTACTTGCTATTGACTCAGATCCGATGCGCACTTCAACAGTTCCAATCAATCCACTGTCGCGTCCGGCACTTGTCATGATCTGATGTAAGAGCGTTGTAACTGTCGTCTTACCATTTGTCCCAGTCACACCCACGCTATACAGATCGCGCATTGGTTCGGAATAAAACCAAGCACTTGCGATGCCTGCAGCACGGCGCGGATTACTGGAAATCAAAACTGGAATTCCTTTGATCTGCGCTGCGCCTTCGGCATCGGTTAAAACTGCAACTGCTCCCCGAGAAATCGCATCGGCTGCAAACTGAGCACCGTGGTGATTTTGTCCGGGCAGAGCGATGAAAAGATCTCCCGTTGTGACTGCACTACTTGATTGCGTTATCCCAGAAATTTCAATAGAACTAATTTCACTCACTTCACAATCAGCACCAATAATGGCGGCCAAAGCGCTAAGTTTTTTATTGTTGCTATTTAGTGGCCGTTGCATTCGCAGCCTTCTTAGCTAGAAGTTCTTTCTCATTTAAGGCAACGGGCACAATTGTGGTTCCTGTTGGAGCGATGTGTCGGCTTTGTAAAACAAAAGTCATAACTTTCTTAAACACTGGCCCACCAAGAGCTCCACCCCAGTGCAAACCTTTTGGATCCTGAATCGTCACGCTGATTACATAAGCTGGTTTATCTGCCGGAGCAAAACCAATAAATGAGGCGGTATATCCGCGATAGCAACCGCAAGAATCATCTACGCGCATTGCAGTTCCAGTCTTTCCGGCCACGCGGTAACCGGGAATTGCTGCGGTCGGAGCGGTTCCATTTGCTGAAACAACACTCTCCATCATCAATCGCATAGTTTGTGCAGTCTCGGCACTTATCACGCGTTGGCTTGTCCGTCCCGCGGCCGGAGTGAAATTTCCGCTTGCATCACTAGTTCCAGCAATTACAGTTGGGGAAACTCGCACACCATCATTTGCAATAGTTGCAAAAATACTTGTGGCTTGCATGGCAGTTAAGGAATAGCCCTGACCAAATGCCACCGTTGGTGCTGTAGTGCCCGACCAACTCGCAACTTTAGGCAAAATTCCTGCTGATTCGCCAGGCAATCCAGATCCAGTTTTTGTTCCAACACCGAATTTAGTTAAATATGAATACAGAACATCATGTGAAAGTAGTTCTCCTACTTGAATTGAGCCAGTGTTGCTTGATTCTGCCAAAATTCCTGAAGTCGTTAATCGCAGCGTCGCATGTTTTTGGTGATCGCGGAATATAGAACCTGCGCGTGAAAGCGCGTAAGGAACCGTAAAGACAGTATCCGGAGTAACTTTCTTTTCTTCGATCGCAGCCGACATAGTCATTACTTTGCCCGTTGAACCTGGTTCATAAACATCTTGTACCGAAGGATTTCGCATGGCAGCTAAAGAAACTTTTGACGTGTTATTAGGATCAAATGTAGGTGCAGTTGCATGCGCCAAAATTTCTCCCGTTTTAGGGTTCATCACAATGACTGTGCCACTGATTGCCCCAGATGCTTTAACTGCTTGGGCAATTGCAGCTTCTGCTACCCACTGCACATCGCGATCTATAGTTAAACGAACTGAAGTTCCGCTTTGTGCAGGAATAATTTCAGATTGCGATCCCGGAATTTCAGCGCCGTAACCATTAGCAAATGAATACTTGCCATCCACCCCGGAAATCACTGAGTTCATGCTTGATTCAAGTCCCGTTGCGCCAACACCCGCGCGGTTGACGAAACCAATTAAGGAAGCAATTAAGGAACCTGATGGATAGTCACGAATATATCCACGCTCTGGATAAAACCCAATAATTCTTTGTGGGCTCATTGCCGGAAGTGGCGCGTTGTAATCAGCAAGGGCTGCCGAAAGTTTGCGCCACACAGCTGGTTGCCCATTTTGCAAAACCATATTCCATTTGCGAGTACCCGAAATGCTTGCTTGAACTTCGGCAGCAGTTAATCCCACTATAGGAGCGACAAAATTGGCTACTCGCGCTGGATCAGTAATTTGAGTTTGATCCACAACGATGCTGATTGCCGCAACGCTGCGTGCGAAAGCAACGCCATTTATATCGGTAATTACTCCTCGAGGCGCTGGCAAGGATTTTGTATTTTCCATTTCATTTACTGCACGTGCTCGATACTCCCCTGCTTGAACCGCTTGAACTTGAACTAAGCGCAGTCCAAATAGAAACATAACCAAAGCCATAACAAATATCAGGCTTCGAATTCGATTATGTGTGAGAGAGAAATTACCCATGCGTTGTAACTTTCTGGGTATCTACAACTTGATCGAGATTTAAATATGTTGGGCTATCAGATGGTTTCATGCCTAGCGCAGTAGCAGCTTTTGCAAGATTTTCAGGTGAAGAAAGATTATCCATTTGGCGCGCAATGGCTTCGCGCTGATCACTGACCATCTTGGCTTCAACTTTAAGATGGCTTAAGGTAAAAGCATCCTGGGCTAATAAAGTATTAATAAAAAGCAAAAACAGAAGAGTGAAAACACCAATTACTGAAACAAATTTAGCAAAATACTTACGACTCTCTTGTGTATCAGCCGATGCATCTGGAACAAGTTTGAGTGCAACTTCAGCCGTCTTTGTAACAATCTTTTCTCGAGAACGTGTAATCGCTGGAGCGAAAGCGGTCATGGCCATTATGCAGCTATCCTTTCGATTGCACGCAAACGAACTGATGCCGAGCGTGGGTTCTCGTTGAGTTCTTGTTCAGTTGGTGTTTCACTTCCGCGAACTACAAGTGAAAATTTGGCGGCAAATTCTGGAAGTTCAAAAGGAAGATTGCGTGGAGTTCCTGAAGTAGTTGATGCAATGAAAAGCTCTTTAACAATTCGATCTTCTAGAGACTGAAAAGACATCACCACTAGACGTGCGCCGACATTGAGCAAACTCAGAGCTGCGGGAAGCGCGCGCGTAATTGCACCTAATTCATCATTAGTTTCGATACGAAGTGCTTGGAAAGTACGCTTTGCTGGATTTCCACCTGTACGACGCGTAGCTGCAGGAATCGCATCTTTTACTAGTGCAGCTAAATGCGACGTTGAATTCAACGGTGCAATGGCACGAGCTTTAACGATTGATTCAACAACTCGAGTTGCAAACTTTTCTTCACCATATGTGCGCAGAATCTTTACTAATTGCCCTGGTGCATATGTATTGACAATCTCTGCCGCAGTCAAAGATTGGGTGCGGTCCATGCGCATATCAAGTGGAGCATCCTGAGAATAAGAGAAACCACGTTCGCTTTGATCCAATTGCATTGATGAGACACCGAGATCAAATAAAGCGCCGTCGATTTTTGTGAAACCATGTGAGGCGACTACATCTGCAATAGCATCAAAAGTTGCATGTGATGTCAGTAGCCGATCAGAAAATGGTGCCAAGCGGGCAGTTGCTGCCGCAAGTGCATCAGTATCGCGATCGATTCCAATGACGGTTAAATGTGGAAATTTAGTAAGTAACGCTTCAGTGTGTCCGCCAAAACCAAGGGTTGCATCAACAACAACTGGATGTGTAGCTGCGGTAATTGCAGGGGTCAATAAATCAATACAACGATCGCGCATCACAGATACATGTGCAATATTGCTAGTCATATCTTCCCCCTTTCAATTAAGCGATTCGAACTTTCTTCTTTACTGCAGTGCTCTCATCTCTGGTCACCGCCGGCCGACGGATCTGTTTGATAGCGGCGCCGGGGAAGGGGCGCCGATATTTTCGAAAGGTCGGCGGTGGCCACAAACGAGAGAGTTAGAACAAGCCCGGGAATACCTCCTCTGAAACATCAGCAAAACCCTTTTCGCGATCTGCTAGATATTCATTCCAAGAAGTTGCATCCCAAATTTCAACGCGAGTATTTGCACCAATAACAATGCAATCTTTTTCAAGACCTGCATATGTACGAAGCCCTTGCGGAATAGTTACGCGACCTTGGCGATCTGGAATTTCATCGTGTGCACCTGCAAACATCACACGCATGTAATCGCGTGCTGATTTCGCAGTGACTGGCGCTT
Organism: uncultured Actinomycetes bacterium; assembly: GCA_903918325.1. GTDB lineage: Bacteria > Actinomycetota > Actinomycetes > Nanopelagicales > Nanopelagicaceae > Planktophila. Next base: position 9,764 of record CAIXDY010000035.1, on the reverse strand, counting down.
GTTTTAGCGTTTCGGTAATTACAGAAAACTCATGTGATGGAAAAACATAAAGACAACGTTCTTGGCCTTTAGTAATAACTAAACCTGCAGCTAACTCTTCGCGAAACTTCGCGGGCAAAATCAGGCGACCTTTGTCATCAAGACGTGGCTCGTGGGTGCCAAGAAACATTTTCAGCGCCCCCTTCCCCAGGTTCGCTGCGCTTACTTTCCGCGCTTAATTCCCCACTTTACTCCACTTTCCTCCTTTTTCAACCACCTTTCGCCACTATTTTCCCCTTTGCCCCCATCGGCCCCCACCGCTTCTGAGCATGAAAAAGGGCCCCCTTTCGGGAGCCCTGGATGTGAAACCTACGAACTATTTACTGGTTATTGCGCTTATCCCACCGTTGTTCCATGCGAGCGCCGAGCTTTGATCCACCCTTGCCCTTGGGCAATGACGGCCGTCCCATGGAAGAGATAGCTGTGATTACCCCACCTAGCGCGATGATGAAACCGAGAACGCCAACTGGTGTCAGCTTTGCAATAAGGCCGCCAAAGAGAACAACGATGCCGAGAACAATAAGAGCTAGGCCAAGGAGAATGCGGTTACGACCTAAAGGCTTAGCATCCCCGGAAAGGGCAGAAACTAAGCGTGGATCCTCAGTCATGAGGGCAGCTTCCATCTCTTGAAGCATTCGCTTTTCGTGATCTGACAACGGCATGGGCCAACAATAGAACACAGACATGCGCTCTGGCTACTTAAAAACTAATCCTCATCCTCTTCACTGCTCTTTATCAGGCGGGCTGGGCGCACACTTCCGCGTCCAAAGCGCGCACGGGCCTTATCCATAGCTCCTTCAGCTTGTCGCCACCCTATTTCGCGCTCGCCGAGCACTAACTGCACAGGTGCACCGTGGCTCAAATTCTCCAGTGACACTCCCACTAAACGAAGTCTGGCTTTCTCGATGCGAAGTGCTTGGTAGAGCTGGCGTACTACGTCATACACATCGTGAGTACTGTCAATTGGTAGCGGCAAAGTTTTGCTGCGATTAATTGTTGAGAAGTCAGCAAAGCGCACTTTGATGCTTATTGTCTTTGCAAATAATTCACGGTCGCGCAATCTGGCAGTAGCGCGTTCTGTCAGCCGCAAAAATTCGGTAAGGATCTCTTCTGGGTTATCTAAATCTTGCGGAAAAGTTTCAGCGGCGCTGATACTGCGATCGGGCTCTTCCGGTGTTACATCCCGGTAATCGCGCCCCCATGCCAGTTCATACAACGAGGCTCCATTAGCTTCACCTAAAGCGCGAATTAATGTTGTCCGAGGTAGCTTTGCAATATCTTCAATGGTGCGAAGACCAAGCCGTTCAAGTACTTCAGCGGTTTTAGGCCCCACTCCCCACATTGCTTGAATCGGCAATGGATGTAAAAAAGTAAGAATGCGATCGGCAGTTATCTCTAACATTCCATTTGGTTTGCAGTGCGCCGAAGCTAACTTTGCAATGAACTTAGAAGGTGCAATTCCTACTGAACACGTGATGCCCTCTTGATCCTCTACTTTCTTGCGAATCGCTGCAGCAATTTCGCGGCCAGTCCCCAGTAATTTTTGCGAACCAGTTACATCTAAAAAAGCCTCATCTAATGAAATCGGTTCTACCCATGGCGTAAAGCTTTGGAAGATTTCCATGACATGTTCGGAGACTTCTTGATAGCGCGGCATATCAACTGGCAAGAAAATTGCATGTGGTGCTAAGCGACGTGCGCGGCCCACCGGCATTGCCGAGTGAATACCAAATTTGCGGGCTTCATAGTTTGCCGCCGATACAACGCCACGTGCGCCCATACCGATAACTACGGCCTTACCTTTTAACTCTGGATTATCGCGCTCGGCAACTGATGCAAAAAATGCATCCATATCAACATGAAGGATCGTTGCTTGGGCAGTGACCTCTTCACTCATATTGCCAGCGTACTTTCTTTTGTGCGCCAACTTTCATAGGCCGCGCGCAGATCCCACGCACCTGTTGCTCGTAATGAAATACCCCGTGCGCCCGTGCGTCGAGTAATGCCACGAATCAGTAGCAGAGATGAGGAATAGAGCGTGTTGGCATAGTCGGCTTGGGTATCGGTAAAAAATGTTGAATCACTACAACCGTATCCATCATCAAGAGTTACGAAGATAACCCGCTTACCGCTGCGTACTGGAGGTGTTTGCATGGCAACTTTTATTCCGGCAACTAAAACTGATGAGCGCGAGCGTTGAGATAATAAATCTGCCGAACGCACCGCACCTATAGCGTTAAGGAAATCGCTATAAAACTCAATCATGTGGGCCGACATATCCATTCCCAACCGCTCGATTTCATGTTTAACACTTTCGGCCGGTGTCATATCTGGCAAACCGCTGCTGATTAATACGGGGGCGGGAAAAGCTAAATTCATTTGGGCGCCAGTGACGCCAGCACTAGGAGACTTTTGTAGATCAGAAAAATGCAACAGTAAATCACGGCGATTAACTTCGGTGTGCAAACGATCAAAAGCGCCAGTAAGAATTGCACTCTCGGTAACTGGTGCACTGCAACCAGCCCGGCGTACAAAATCAGTGAGATCTATATATGGACGGCCCGCGATAATCGATGCGATTTCAGCATCACTAATCTTGGCAAGCGTAGAAAGTGCGATACGAATTGATTGACCCTTATCTTCAACCCGATACACCGCATCAGATTCATTGATATCAAGGGGTGCAACGGTTAATCCCATTTGCCGCACTTCATCGACGATTAAACGTTTGGGGTACATGCCAGGGTCATGAGTCAGTACACCCGCTAAAAATGCTGCTGGGTAATGCGTTTTTAACCAAGCTGATTGATATGTAGGCAACGCAAAAGCTGCAGCATGCGCTTTGCAAAAACCAAAGGATGCAAAGGCCCGCAAGACTTCCCAGATTTGGTTAATAATTGCTAGCTCATAACCGCGCGCCGTCGCTGCAGGAAAAAACCAGTCACAGACTTCTTGTTGACCCGCTTTATCCCCCAACGCTCGTCGTTTTTCGTCAGCGCTAGCTAAGGAAGAGCCAGTCATGGTTGCAATGATTTCAATAACCTGTTCATGGAAAACAACAACGCCTTCGGTATCGCGCAGAATTTCATAGAGATCAGGGTGAATGATTTGCGCCTTTGCCCAGCCGTGGCGGGCTTTAAGAAAAGGGGTGATCATGTCGGATTTAACTGGGCCGGGGCGAAAGAGTGAGATATCAATAATTAAATCAGTAAATGTTCTTGGCTCTAACTTTCCAATTAATTCGCGCTGTCCAGGAGATTCAATTTGAAATAAACCCAAGGTATTGGTGGATTGAATCAGTGAATATGTATCGGGGTCATCTAAAGGTACTGAATCAATATCAACGCTCTTTTCTTCGGTGCGCGCTATTTCGGCTACGGCATATGAAATCGCCGACTGCATGCGCACACCTAAGACATCAAGTTTTAATAAACCAATTGCTTCGACATCATCTTTATCAAAGACCACCATGGGATAACCGCTGGCATTTGATAACAAGGGCGTGCGATCGAGTAATCCCCCATCAGATAAAACAATGGCACACGGGTGCATCGATAAATGACGTGGCAGACCATCGAGCCGCTCTGCTAATGCAATTGTCATTGCAGTCAGTGGCGCAGAGATATTGAGAGAACGAAGTTCGGGCAGGTTCTCTAAGGTTTTAGAGATATTGCGGGCACGCACATGCGGCATGGATTTAGCTAACATGTCGATCTCCATGCTGGGTAAGCCCAGAGCAGCACCTGCATCACGAATTGCATGCCGGGCCCGGTATGTATCAACCATTGCAACGGTGGCACACCGTGATTGATTTCCTGGTGTATCCCACTCGCTATTTCCATAACGTTTAAAAACCATGTCGTAGATTTCAAGACGGCGATGTGATTCAACATCGATATCGATATCTGGCAATGCTCGACGCAACGGTGAACAAAAGCGCTCCATCAAGAGACCGTGTTGTAATGGTTCAACACCAGATATTCCGAGCAAATGACAGATTAATGAACCTGCACCACTGCCTCGGGCCGCTACCCGGATACCAGCGCCCCGTGCCATGTCACAGATATCGGCAACGGTTAAAAAATATGATTCAAAACCCAACGTTGCAACTGTTGATAGTTCATCATCTAAACGTGTGCGCACTTTTTTAATTGTTGCGCTATCGCTATAGCGCCAGTTAATTGCAGCTTCACTGCGTGTACGTAGCAATACCCGCATTTCATGGGCTGAATCAACGCCCACTACATGTGCTTCGGGTAGATGCGCTCCACCTAAACCAATATCGCGTTGCGGCGATAGCAAACAACGTTCAGCCCAGGCACGCGTTGTTGCAAGTAGTTGCCGCGGAGTTCGCTCCCCCGCAGCCCGTGCAATTTCTGCGGCTAGCGAAATCATTTCATCGCTAGATTTTAAAAAACCTTCAGCATTGCGCCGTTCAACATGGCGCGGATGTAGGGGCACTAATTGGCGAGCGCAATCTAAAACATCGGCTACTGGCCCATCGGTGCGATCTCGCATTCGCACGGCATTGGTAATGACTGCATCTATATCGTGGTCACGGGCAAAAATAAGTGATTTAGCTGCGTGAGAAGTGGAGCGTGGGCCTTTGCCGGCAACTAAGTGCGATACACATTCAATGGCATTACCGGCAAATAAATCGCGCATGAGATTAAAGGCCGTAAAGGCGGCATCGATTCGATTATCGGTAATCAATGAACCGACCATAGATTGCGGACCGTGTAGGGCATAGATGTTGGTGCTGTAATGGTTAAAACGTTGTAAGAATTCAAGTGTCAGTGCTGGGTTGCGATTATCACTAGTCATTGCAAGGCTGGTCAGTAATCGACAGAGCGAGCGCCATCCCCCATCGCTATGTGCTAACAATGTGATGCGATTATTTGCCCCGCCCATATCAACTGCCAGGTTCACTCCGATAATGGGAGCGATACCGAAATCAACGCAGCTTTGGGCAAAACGAATAGCACCAGCTAGACCATCGCGATCAGTTAATGCCAGTGCGGGCATTTCAAATTCGGCAGCACGTTCTACTAAATCAGCAGGTTGTGTTGTTCCGTATTTGAGTGAATAGGCACTAGCAACATTTAAATGAATAAAGCTCATACGTTACGGATAATCCACTGACCGCTAAGTTCATCGCGTTCTAATTCAAAAGTTGTTAACGCCCCAATGGGTGCAGCTTCTACACGCCACAAAGCCCGGGCTTGATCATCAGGTCTGTACTTGCCATCGCTAATGCGATTCCACCAACCACCTGCTTCGCACCACCTGGATAAAACTGCATGAATGCGAAAGCGTCGACCCTTAAAAGTGAACTCAATAGGTGTTGTTGCACCATCGATTGTTACGTCGTGGGCGGGATTGACCTGTGGGACTGACATTGCGGCGGGCGCCTTTCTGAGGCTGTGGGTATTCGAACAGATGTTCGAAAAATAGCCCCTTGGGCTGACAAATGGCAAGTGCGCGAGCGTGTCGCCTAGAGAAAATAGTTGAAACTTCAATTAAAATTAGCCTCGAACGAATTCACCACACTAAAGGAGCCCTATGAACGCAGTACTCGTTATCGGTCGCATCCTCTTTGCTCTGATCTTCATTAACTCAGGGATCATGCACCTGATCAAACTAGATGCCATGGCTGGATATGCCACGTATAAGAAGGTCCCCGCAGCAAAGCTCAGCGTCGCAGTATCAGGTTTGATGATTCTGATTGGCGGCCTGTATGTCGCTCTAGGAATTTATGCAGATCTTGGCGCATTGCTTATCGCAATCTTCTTAATCCCAACAGCTTTCTTAATGCATGCTTTCTGGAAAGAGAGTGATGCCACAGCTAAGCAAAATGAGATGAATAACTTCTTTAAGAATCTCTCAATTGCAGGCGCAGCATTAATCATCTTTGTACTAGTTGGTTCTGGAGCTAATTTCGGACCACATATTACGGGTGCATTCTTTAACTTCTAATTAGTAACTGATGAAGCCCCTACGGAGAAATCTGTGGGGGCTTTATTTTTTAATGACGTGTGATTGATACCCAGCCAGAATCAACATAAGAACTGGATACGTCATTGCAACCGGTAAAGAGATTAATTGAGCTAAAGCACCGGTCACCGATGGACCAATGAAATAACCAAACAAGCCGATTACACCTACTCGAGCAATTGCAACCGAGGAGGCCATTCCTGGTACTTCAGATGCTGCCAAAATATAAGCCGGAAACATTGGACCAATTCCAATTCCAGCACATGCAAAACCAATATTTACAATTACTAAAGCCACAAGTGGGTGTGAAGTCGAAAGTGGAACCCCGATTGCAATTCCCAGCCCAAGTCCCAATCCGCCTAAATAACCCCCGTATAGCACCGTCTTTCTGGGGCCAAAGTAATCCAGAGTTCTATCGCCCAAAAAGCGGGCAGTAATCATTGCTAATGAAAAGACGGCAAAAGCTGAGGCGTTCACGCCAATTCCAAAGCCCATGTCATCGCGCAACAAAATTGCACCCCAATCACTTGAGGCACCCTCGGCAATAAGACCGCCAAGTAAACCAATTCCCATCCCCCATAGCGGCAGAACTGATTTTCCAAATAGCGGAATCTTGGCTTGCGTTTCTTCATCGCCGCCATCATGCTCATCTAAAGTTGAGGGAAGTAATAAACGAACTGCTGGGATGAATAAGAAGAAGCAAGCAATACCTACACCCACTAAATTTGCGCGAGGTGTCACATGCTTTGCAATTGATCCACCAAGCACAGTTGTTGCAAATGCTCCAGATGACCACAGCGCATGAAAGGAGGACATAACGCGACGTCCCATAAGTTTTTCAATGACTACTGCTTGAGTATTTGAAGAAATATCCATACTGGAATATCCAAGGCCCATTATGAATAGCCCGGCAATCAACGTTAATGGCGAAGTTGAAAGACCCATCAAAATCAAACCAACCGGCATGATGATGATTGCGACTCGAATTACTGCTTTAGTTCCATACGAGTGGACTAACCGGCCAGCAAGTTGTGCTCCGATGAGTGCACCAATAGTGCTAGCTAACAAGATTAAGCCAAGCTGTCCGTTGTTTAATCCATTGGCATCACGAATTTCTGGGATGCGCGCAACCCAAGCCATAGAGACAACACCCATAAAGAAAAAGGTGGCCCAGAGCCCATTACGCGCACGCGTTGCAATGGTGATTAAATCAGTACTCATAAGGTGATAACGGTAACTGACAACGGAGCAATAGTCTGCTTACACTCACTTATGTTCTTCTCCTTCTGGCCCAGCAGAAATGAATTCGCTAGAAACCGTAAAGATTTATTCACTGATCTGATCGCTGGTTTAACTGTGGCCATAGTTGCTCTGCCCCTGGCAATCGGTTTTGGAATTACATCGGGAATGTCAGCTGCAGCCGGTTTAACCACGGCGATTATCGCCGGCTTTATTGCTGCAGTATTTGGTGGATCTAAATACCAAGTCAGTGGTCCTACCGGTGCGATGACAGTTATTTTGATTCCAGTTGTTCATACTTACGGAATCTCGGCAATCCCGGCACTGGGTTTGATGGCAGGTGTCATGGTGATTGCAATGGCAATCTTTAAACTTGGCGCAGTAATTAATAGAGTGCCATGGACAGTCGTTGAAGGTTTCACAGTAGGTATCGCTTTAATAATCTCGCTGCAGCAAATCCCGCTAGCGTTGGGAATTGCTAAGGGAGCTGGAGAAAAAAGCTACATAGTTGCATGGAATACCGTTACAGATGCTCTGCACGCCGGACTCAACTACACATCGCTTTTAGTGGTAGCAATTACTTTGGTTATTAAGTTTTCTTGGCCCTCTATAACTCATCACTTTAAATTTAAATTTCACATACCAGCTAGTTTCGTTGCACTTTTACTCATGACGATAATCGTGAAAGTTTTCGCAATTAACGTGGCAACTATTGGAACTATCCCCCGGTCTCTTGGAACGTATCAAAAACCGATATTTGATGATCTAAGCGCCCTGCTGATTCCGGCGCTCTGGATCGCACTTCTTGCTGCCGTTGAATCTCTACTTTCTGCACGCGTTGCCGATGGACTCGCACACAGCTCAGAGCGATTCGAACCAAACCGAGAATTATTTGGCCAGGGTTTAGCAACTTTAGTTGCCTCACTTTTTGGCGGGATGCCAGCTACAGGTGCAATCGCTCGTACAAGTGTGAACGTAAGGTCGCATGCCACTTCTCGACTCGCATCGGTTTTTCACGCCTTGGTACTTTTATTTATTGCAATCATTGCTGCGCCACTAGTAAGCCAGATACCAACGGCAGTTATTGCTGGTTTATTGCTGGGAACTAGTTATCGGATTCTTAATCCAGTTTCGATCATGGAATCGCTAAGGACCACTAAATCTGAAGCGGCAACGCTGGTCGTAACGGCAATCAGCACCGTCGCAATTGACTTAATTTGGGGCATGGCCATTGGCATCGCGCTGCATCTAATTCTGAGCCGCTACTCTAAAAAGCCCCAATCGATATAGAATTCAATCAATCCCAATTAATCAAGGAGCTATCCGTGGACAACATCACTGCATTTAATAACCACCTTCCAGTTAAAGTCCGCTTTGGAGAAGGTGTGGCAGAGACTTTGCCAGCAGTTGTTGCCGAACTCGGAACAAGCAAAGTCTTTTTGATGGTTGATAAAGATATTGAAAAATTCAATCCAGCTGCCGCAAAGCTCATTGAGCAAATGAAAACTGCCACTGGAATCACTACTACTATTTTTGAAAAGCCTGCCGGTGAGCCAACAATTCAAATGGTGGATGATGCAATTGCCGCCCTTAAAGCCGCTGGATCAGATGTTGTAGTTGCTCTTGGTGGTGGCTCAGTTATTGACACCGCAAAAGCTGCCCGCTTGTGCGCACAACTCAACTGCACTTTCCGTGAATTTCAATCTAAAGCCCCGGTATATCCAGCACCAACACTTGCACTCATTGCTCTTCCAACTTCGGCTGGAACCGGTTCTGAAGTTTCCGGTGGTTCAGTTATCTCCGATCCAGAGGCGGGTCGCAAAGCTGGTATTGCAAATGGAAATCTTCGCGCGCAAGTTGCATTAGTTGATCCAGTTCTTACGTATTCGATGCCACCTTCAATGACGGCAAATACAGGTATCGATGCACTGGCTCAAGCAATTGCCGGAATCATCGCTAAATGCAGCACACCTATCGGCGATGCAATTGGTTATGAAGCCGTTCGCATGATGACTCCAGCGTTAGTTGCAGCTTTTAAAGATGGTAATAACAAAGTTGCTCGTGCTGGAATGGCATCAGGCAGCATGATGGCTGGTTTAACAATGAATATCTCTGACTGCACAGCCGAGCATTCATTGGGTCAAGCTATTGGAGGCCTAAAGCATGTTCCACATGGTTTAACAATTGGATTAGTTCTAGTTGAAACCCTTACTCGTGAAGCAAAGATTGTTCCTGAAAAGATGGAGCGAATCGCTGATGCAATGGGTGTTCCACAAGATGGCTCTAAAGATGGATCTCGATGCGTAAATGCAGTCCGAAAGATTCTGGCTCAACTTCAATTCCCGATTCTTTCATCCCTGGGCTTTGTCGAAGGTGATATCGATGAGTTAGCCGATATTGCACTTAACGACTTCTTTATTACACAAGCGCCTAAGCCATGGAGCAAGCAAGAAGTGGTCGATGCATTTATGTCAGCACTCAAATTAGAAAGC
>CAIXDY010000034.1 GCA_903918325.1 uncultured Actinomycetes bacterium | reverse complement strand
TTGCGCGAAATTGTTGCCTCACTTGGCGGAGTTGGTAATGGCTATCCACGCAGCGATGGTTTCGACATCGTTGTCGCCTCCGAGATCATGGCGATTTTCTGTCTGGCCACTTCCATCGAAGATTTGAAGGAAAAAATTGGCAAAATTGTCGTGGGTTACACCAGAGATAAGAAGCCAGTTCTTGCCAGCGACTTAAAAGCTCAAGGCGCGATGACCGTTATTTTGAAAGATGCTTTTCAACCTAACTTAGTTCAGACTCTTGAAAATACTCCAGCCTTTATTCACGGTGGTCCTTTTGCAAATATTGCCCATGGTTGCAACTCGGTAGTTGCTACAACATCGGCCATGAAATTAGCTGATTACGTTGTCACTGAAGCTGGCTTTGGCGCAGACTTGGGTGCTGAAAAATTCATCGATATTAAATGTCGCAAATCTGGCTTACGTCCATCTGCGTGCGTACTTGTAGCGACAATCCGTGCAATCAAATATCACGGTGGGGCAGACCTAAAGACAATTACTGAAGAAAACTTACCGGCACTAGAAGCGGGCTTAGTAAATCTAGAACGACACATCAATAACATCACTAAGGTTTATAACTTGCCGTTAGTTGTTTCAATCAATAATTTTACGAGTGATACTCAAGCAGAGGTAGAACTTCTTCGCTCACGTGTCGAAGCCCTTGGTGTAAAGATTGTTTTAGCAACACATTGGGCCGATGGCGGTAAAGGTGCTGCCGATTTAGCCCATGCGGTTGTGGAACTCTGTGAGAAGCCACAAGCGATGACTTTTGTGTATGAAGATAGCGATTCGCTGTGGGAGAAAATTACTAAGGTAGCTACCAAAGTTTATGGCGCTAATGAAGTTACCGCCGATGCCAAAGTTCGCGCCAAGCTCAAGGAGTTAGAGGCGGCCGGCTATGCCCATTTCCCTATTTGTGTAGCTAAAACCCAGTATTCATTTAGTACTGATGCCGCATTGCGCGGAGCACCTAGCGGTCATTCGATCAATGTGCGCGAAGTAAAGCTTTCAGCTGGTGCTGAATTTATTGTGATGATCTGCGGAGAAATCATGACAATGCCGGGCTTACCTAAAGTTCCATCGGCCGAACGCATTGATTACATCGATGGAAAGGTAGTTGGACTCTTCTAATGACATATGCACCGTGGTCCAAAGAGGCAGCATTAACGCTTCTTGCGACCCTGCGCGATGAAGAAGGTCCAGTGCTTATGGCTCTACAAGCGCTGCAAGAAAAGTTTGGCTACGTTGATAAAGAAGCCGTTGGTCTAGTTGCACAATTTTTTAATAAATCTCGGGCCGATGTGCACGGTGTACTTACTTTTTATCATGATCTGCGAACAACGTTCCCAGGTGCAAATCAGATTTCGGTCTGTGTAGCAGAGGCCTGCCAAGCTGTAGGTTCTCGTCAGTTAGAAAAAGATGTAAAAACGAAGTTTGGCGCCGAAGTTCATGATGGCTATTGCTTTGGCAATTGCGCCCTAGGTCCATGTGCAATGGTTAACGGCGCAATTATTGGCCGAGCCACGGTTGAGAAAATTGCGAAGGTGCGCGTATGAAAATATTTGTTCCCGGTGATAGCGCCGCAATTTCAGTAGGTGCCGATGAAGTAGCTGCAGCAATCGCACTCAAAGTTGCAGGTGCAACAATTATTCGTAATGGTTCTCGTGGCGCACTGTGGCTAGAACCTATGGAGGAAGTAGAAACAGCACAAGGACGTATGGCTGATGGTCCAGTTACAGCAGATGACATTGATTCCCTCATCGCTGCTGATTTTGTCAATGGTGGCGCACATGCTTTATCACTTGGTCTTACCGAATCGATTGAGTGGTTAGCCAGTCAAGATCGCGTAACTTTCAAACGCGTGGGAATAATTGATCCGCTTTCACTTGCCGATTATGAAGGGCATGGGGGATTAGTTGGTCTGCGTCGCGCAATTTCCTTAAGTTCTAGCCAGATTATTGAAGAAGTCACTGAGTCCGGAGTTCGTGGTCGAGGAGGGGCAGGTTTTCCAGCGGGAATTAAGTGGAAGACCGTAGCTGGCGCAGTGAATGAACAGAAATATATTTGCTGTAACGCCGATGAAGGCGACAGTGGAACCTTTGCTGATCGCATGCTTATTGAAGGCGATCCATTTACTCTTATTGAAGGAATGACAATTGCTGCCATCGCAGTAGGGGCAACGCAGGGTTATGTGTATCTGCGCTCTGAGTACCCATATGCGATTAAAGTTTTACAAAAAGCAATTGATATCGCCCATGCTTTCGGTTGGTTAGGAAGTTCAGTTCTAGGAAGTTCCCACGCATTTGAATTAAAGATTCGCGTTGGTGCGGGTTCATATGTTTGCGGTGAAGAAACTGCGATGTTGGAAAGCATTGAAGGTAAACGCGGGGTTGTTCGTGCTAAGCCACCTCTTCCAGCGTTGGAAGGTTTATTTGGCAAACCCACCGTTATTAACAATGTTTTAACGCTTTCTACAATTCCGGCAGTAATGGCCGATGGCGCCGCAGCGTACAAAGCCCGCGGAGTTGGTCGCTCACTTGGAACACAGGTTTTTCAGTTAGCTGGAAATATCAAACGCGGTGGAATAGTTGAGAAAGCTTTCGGAATAAAAATAGAAGAAATAGTTAATGGATATGGCGGCGGAACTTTAAGTGGGACACCTATTCGCGCAGTACAAATCGGTGGACCTCTCGGTGCTTATTTTTCAACTGCGCAATTTGATACCTCCCTTGATTATGAATCAATGTTGGCTGCCGGTGGAATGTTGGGTCATGGTGGAATTGTTGTCTTTGACCAAAGCGTCGATTTAGCAGCCCAAGCTCGATTTGCAATGGCGTTCTGTGCTTTGGAATCGTGTGGCAAATGCACGCCATGCCGCATCGGTTCCACACGTGGCGTAGAAACAATTGACTTGATTATCCAAGGTGTGAAAGTTGATGAGAATAAGAAACTTTTGCTGGATTTATGCGAAGTCATGACCGATGGCTCGCTGTGTGCCATGGGTGGTTTAACACCAATGCCCGTAAAAAGTGCCATGATTAACTTCCCCGAAGATTTCGCTGGAGAGGTGAATCGACGATGACGATGATTCATGAGCACGACTTCGGCACACCTGCCAGCAGCAAAAATGAGCACGTTACATTAGAAATTGATGGCCAATCGATAACCGTTGCCGCAGATACCTCAATCATGCGTGCAGCCCTTGAAGCTGGAATCGATATTCCAAAACTTTGTTCCACTGATCGTTTGAAAGCTTTTGGTTCATGTCGCCTATGTGTGATTCAAGTTGATGGTCGCAACGGAACACCTTCATCTTGTACAACACCAGTTGCTGCTGGAATGAAAGTAACTACTCAATCCGAGAAGTTAACGCGCCTTCGTAAAGGTGTTATGGAGCTCTATCTTTCCGATCACCCAGCCGAGTGTGCAACGGGGGATGAGTGCGAAGTTCATGGCGTTGCTAAGAAAATTGGAATTACTGAAAGTCGTTACGCCGCAACTTCTACTCACTTAGATTTAGCTAAAGATGAGACAAATCCTTATTTCACTTTTGATTCAACTGAATGCATTGTTTGTAATCGTTGTGTTCGTGCTTGCGATGAAGTACAAGGAACTTTTGCCCTCACCATTGAAAACCGTGGGTTTGAAGCGCGAGTGTCATCATCAGGAACTTCATTTATTGAAAGCGAATGCGTCTCATGTGGTGCTTGCGTGCAAGCGTGCCCAACTGGTGCATTAACCGAAAAAACTTTATTGACCATCGGCGCCCCAACGTCTTCAGTAATTACTACATGTGCTTATTGCGGAGTTGGATGTTCATTTAAGGCTGAAATGCGCGGAGACAAACTTGTGCGCATGGTGCCGCTCAAAGATGGTGGCGCTAATGAAGGTCACTCATGCGTTAAAGGACGTTTTG
>CAIXDY010000033.1 GCA_903918325.1 uncultured Actinomycetes bacterium | reverse complement strand
GTTGCTTACTTGACATTGTTAAACCTCCGGATTGGAGAGGGCACCTCATAGATGCATGGACAATTAACGGCATTAAGGTAGCAGCGCCGTAGCTAAATGGGGAGATTTTTACTCAAAGTTTTTTACAGTTATTTCAGGCTATCTGAGTGGACCGTACTGGGATCGAACCAGTGACCCCCACAATGTCAATGTGGTGCTCTACCGCTGAGCCAACGATCCTTGCTTGAGTGGGAAATCATACCTTACGAAAATAGTGCGCAATTAGCGGTCGTAGTCATCCTCAATACGCTCGATGTCATCTTCACCAAAATATGAACCACTTTGAACCTCAATGAAAACTACGGGCTCGCCTCCAATATTTGATAATCGGTGCAACTCGCCTTGGGCGATATCAATTGAATCTCCGGCTGACATTTCAAATTCAAGTCCATCGTGTGTGACTTTTGCTTTTCCGCTGACAATGAACCAATGCTCAGCACGGTGTTGGTGGCGTTGGTATGAAAAGCGAGCGCCTGCATTTACAACAATCCGCTTTACTTTGTGATCTGAACTTTCAGACAAGATTTCATAGCGACCCCACGGTCTGACGTCATCGCCCATGAACTCTTCCTTTGTGCTCGTTCGACTAATGGAGGTCGGAACGGGATTTGAACCCGTGTAGAGGGATTTGCAGTCCCTTGCCTCGCCTCTCGGCCATCCGACCAAAAACTAACGCCGTTCATTTTTTACGTGAACGGCGATCAGTTTTGAGAGCGGACGACCGGGTTCGAACCGGCGACCTGAACCTTGGCAAGGTTCCGCGCTACCAACTGCGCTACGTCCGCGAGGGGGCAAAATCTATCGCAGGTTCGCCATAAGCGCCAAAGTGGGTTTTCACTGGCTACCTTTACCTGGTGAGTTCTACGGAGAATGCGCCTATCTTTTGGATGAATGGTCGCCTTGCTACTGGGCTGTCACAAATTTCCAATGACCCATCGTGTTTAGAGGATGGGGGATTCTGGGCCGTCTCTACAACATTTGAAGGCGCGTTCACTGCTTTCAAATTTGCTGATGTGCGTGAAGCAAACTTTCCAACATCGCCATGGCAGAAAATAAATGGGGAATGGTCGAGTAGTTTGAACAAAGAGGAATACATTGCTTATGTAATGAAAGTGCAAGAGCACATTGCCCAAGGCTGGGTTTATCAGGTTAATGCTTGCAGAGAAATTTCTATTGATGTTCAAGCCCAAGATTTGCGCGGGCTGTTTTCACAAATTCTAGAGAGCAATCCAGCGCCATGGGCTGCATATTTGGAAGCTCCAGGAATCAATATCGCTTCAGCTTCACCTGAACTTTTCCTCAAACGCGATGCAGATCGAATTCGCACGTCACCAATAAAGGGCACGGCAGCCGTTGGCACAGTTGATTTTGGCATGAAAGATAGAGCTGAGAACGTCATGATTGTTGATTTGATGCGAAATGATTTAGGACAAATTTGTAAAAGTGGAAGTGTCACTGTGCCGCGCTTGTTATCAACCGAAGCGCATCCGGGTCTGGTTCATTTGGTTTCAGATATTGAGGGCGAACTCAAAGATGGAGTTACGTGGACCGAGATCTTCACCCGCTTAAGCCCACCAGGATCAATTAGTGGTGCACCTAAATCATCGGCGGTCTCGGTGATAGAAGATAACGAAGGAGCGCGCGGGCCATATTGCGGCGCTCTGGGTTGGGTGCAAGGGGACATGTGCGAACTCTCGGTAGCGATTCGCATATTTTATAAAGATGACAAATTACGATTTGGAACTGGCGCCGGGATTACTTGGGCCAGTGTTCCAGTGGATGAATGGGAAGAAACTCAACTCAAAGCTAGGCGTTTAGTCTCACTTGCTGGTGGTCTGCTATGAAAGTGCTTTACAACGCAGAGTTAAAAAAGATCAGCGATGTGCCAGCAAATAATTCTGGATGGCTAGAAAGTGAGGGCATCTTCGAAACGATTAAGAGCGTTGGAAACAAACCGTTGTCCTTACCTCGGCATTTTGCACGGGCGCATGAAAGCGCACTGGCTTTGGGGATATCAATTCCAAGCACTGAGCAGATCACACAAGGTGTAACTGATTTGCTAGCCGCAGTTCCACAAGGTTTAGGAATGCTACGGATCTCATTTGATGAGCAAAGTAACTGGTTGGCAGTGCATATGCCTTATGTAGAACAAGAAAAAAACTGTGATGTGCGATTGCACCCAGATGCAGTTGTTGGCGATGTCCATAAACGATTTCCATATACGAACCGTTTAGAAATCCTGGAGCAAGCCCGCCTTGCTGGTTTTGATGATGCACTCGTTGTGAATCCGCAAGGCAGCATTTGTGAGGGCTCAACTTCAAATCTGATTGCCAACATTGATGGTCGCTGGGTAACACCGCCAACTACTGATGCGATTTTGCCGGGAATTATTCGTGAGATTTTGATTGAAAAGGGCAGGGTTGCCGTAGAGAGCATCCCAACTGCTCGGGTTTCGGAAATCACTTCTGCCTTTTTTATAAGTAGTTTGCGTTTGTCGCATCCGATTTCATCGATTAATTCTAGGCCGTTGCATCTTTCACACGCCTTTGGAGAAGAAATAAAGGCGTTGGCACACGAGTATTCGGTAGGCTAGCCACATGATTCAGGTAACCGTTGATGGTGCTTCGCACTCGATAGAGGCAGATCAGCGCCCGACCCACCTCTTTGCCGATAATAAAGAGGTAGTTGTGTGCCGTATCAACGGAGTTCTTAAAGACTTATGGACCGACCTTCAAGAAGGCGATGTAGTTGAGTCAGTCTCAATCAACTCACCAGATGGCTTATTTGTTCTGCGCCACTCGACTGCCCACGTTATGGCACAAGCGGTACAAGAAGT
>CAIXDY010000032.1 GCA_903918325.1 uncultured Actinomycetes bacterium | reverse complement strand
GCCCCACAAGCTGATTTAGCGTGGAACCCAGAGTTTCTGCGTGAAGGATTTGCCGTTGAAGATACGCTCACGCCGAATCGCTTAGTTGTTGGTGTTACAAGTGATCGTGCAGAAGCAATTCTTAAAGATGTATATGCACCAATCATCGCACTTGGTACTCCGTGGATTCGCGCAGATCTTCCTACCGCTGAATTAGTAAAAGTTGCAGCGAACTCATTCCTTGCCACGAAAATTTCATTCATCAACGCAATGGCTGAAGTCTGCGAAGCTGCAGGTGGGGATGTAACAGTTTTAGCTAAAGCGATTGGTTACGACCCACGAATTGGTCATAGATTTTTGCAAGCTGGAATCGGTTTCGGTGGCGGTTGCCTTCCAAAAGATATTCGAGCTTTTATGGCGCGAGCTGAAGAGCTGGGTGCTATGCAAGCGCTGGAGTTTTTACGTGAGATTGATGCAATTAATCTTCGTGCCCGGCAACGAGTTATCGATGTTGTTAGATCAGAGCTCACGCAGGATTTAACTACATATAAAATCGCGGTTTTGGGTGCAACTTTTAAACCCGACAGTGATGATGTGCGTGATTCTCCAGCTCTTGATATCGCAGCACAGTTACAAGCCGCTGGTGCCACCGTTGTTGTTCATGATCCCAAAGGAATTGAGCCGGCGCGCAAACGTTTTCCAAAACTTGATTTTGCCCCAGTGGTTACTGATGCCATAAAGAATGCCGACTTAATCCTTCATTTAACCGAGTGGAAAGAGTATCGAGCCCTAGACCCGGCCGTTATTTCAACTTTAGTAAAATCGAAAATCATTATCGATGGGCGAAATGTTTTAGACCGTGAGTTATGGCGCAATGCTGGTTGGAAATTCCGAGCGTTAGGTCGAACTGATTAATAGCCAAGAAAGTATTGATGCCCTACTTGCCATGAAAAATTGGGCAGTAGTTGGTCTTGGTAATAATCCGGAGCGCGCAGCTTTTGGTGTGGCCAAACTTTTACAAGAAAAGGGTCATCGAATAATCCCGGTGTATCCACGGGCCGAAGAAGTTCATGGTGAGACTGGTTATAAAACTCTGGCAGATATACCCACCCAAGTAGATGTGGTGGATTGTTTTGTTAACTCTCAATTAGTTGGAAAAGTCGTAGATCAAGCTATTGAAATTGGAGCAAAAGGTGTTTGGTTGCAACTAGATGTTATTGATGAGCAAGCCGTTGCTCGGGCGCAAAAAGCAGGCTTAATTACGGTGATGGATCGATGCCCAGCAATTGAATATCGAAAAAGAGGTTAGAAGCCAGTCTTTTGATTTCTGCGTGCCGTTAAATTTGCACTTTTAGCTTTGGCTTCACTATTAATTTCTTTTAGCGCATTGGCAACTTTTGAATGTATTGCAGAATCTGAAACACCCAAAATACGCGCCGCCAATAAAGCCGCATTTTTGGCATTTCCTATACCTACTGTTGCCACCGGAACACCTGCCGGCATTTGAACAATTGAAAGTAATGCATCCATTCCATCAAGATTTTTTAAAGCTACCGGAACACCAATAACTGGAAGTGTTGTGAGCGATGCAACCATTCCGGGCAAATGTGCTGCTCCACCTGCTCCAGCAATAATTACTTTAAAACCTTTTGATTGCGCGTTTTGAGCGAACTCCATCATTTCAACGGGCATGCGGTGCGCAGATATAACTTCGGCACTATATGAAATTCCGAGTTCATCTAAAACTTTGGCCGCATCTTCCATTACTGGCCAATCAGAATCTGATCCCATGATGATCGCTACATCACTCATCAATTTCTCCGCTCAAGTACTTTAGGGCGTGCTCAACTTCTTGAGTCAATTCTACGAGGTTTTCTCCGAGCAGATTCACATGGCCAATCTTGCGGCCCGGGCGAACTTGCTTCTTATAGTGGTGAAATTTCAATTGTGGGGTGCGTGCCATGAGGTGCAAGTAAGGGCGATACATATCTTCTTTTGCACCACCCAGAATATTTCCCATTACGGCAAAAGGAGCGCTCATGCTGGGATCACCCAAAGGCAGATCTAACACCGCGCGAAGGTGTTGCTCGAATTGACTAGTTACCGACCCTTCAATTGTCCAATGACCAGAATTATGCGGGCGCATTGCAAGTTCATTGATAAATAGTTCAGAACCTTTAACAAAAATCTCAACGGCCATTACCCCAACTACACCAATTTCATTGGCGATATCAAGTGCAAGTTTTTGGGCTTTCTCACTCAATGCAGCGCTCAATTGCGGCGCCGGTGAAATTGTCATCGTGCATATTCCATCACGCTGAATTGTTTGTGTAGGAGCCCATGTGGTTGCTTGTCCATGCGGAGATCGTGCAACCATTACTGCAATCTCGTAATCAAAATCTACTAATTCTTCGACTAAAAGCTTGCTCACATCTTTTAATAATGCAGCTAATTCAGCTTTATTATTTACTTTCCAAACACCCCGGCCGTCATAACCCCCAGAAATAGCTTTAGCAATTACTGGATACTCGCTCACTTCATTCTCGCTCGTGACTACCCAGTTTTTTGGGGCAGGGAATTTACTCAATCGCTCACGCATTGCCGCTTTATCTTGAGAATAAATAAAGCTGGCAGAACTTGGACGTACAACAACGCCATCGGCTTCTAAGGATTTAATTATGCTTAATGGGATGAGTTCATGTTCAAATGTCACTACATCACACTTGCGAGCAAAAGCTCTGACAGTTTCTAGATCTCGGTAGTCACCGACAATGTGATTAGCAATTTGAGCGGCACTATCATGTGAATCATTTGCTAATAAAAGCAAGTTAACTCCAAGAGCAACTGCCGGCCCCACGCTCATGCGTGCAAGTTGTCCGGCACCAATTATGCCAACCGTAGGAAAATGATTACTCACTGGCTTATCGTAGATGAACTACGTCACCTGCCTGAACATGGCTACCCGTATCCAAAATTAACTCACCTCTAGCGGAAATGTCCACGGCGATGCCTTTTTCGATTAATTCATTTGGGTAATGGATCTGCACTTTAGTACCTAGGGTCGAGCTCAGAGATTTATAGAGTTCAATAATTGAATCATCGCCGGAATCCCATGCCATAAAGAGCTTTTCAAATTGGGCCAAGACCTGACACAAGAGTTGATTGCGATCGATTCCTTGCACACCTTCAATCGCTAGCGAGGTTGCAGTTAGAACCGGAAGTTCTTCGGCAGTCATTCCAACATTAATCCCTATACCTAGAACAATCCCATCTTCAGCAATTTCAGAAATTAAACCAGAAACCTTTTTATCATTTATCAAAATATCATTCGGCCATTTCACGGTAGCTTTGTAATCTGTGAGAACTTGCGCAACAGCAACCCCGGCAATTAATGAAATCCAACCCCAATCATTTTTTGTTCGTGTTGGTTTTATGTGAAAAGAAAAAAGCAATGCCGAATTTTTTGGTGCGTCGAAAGTTCGAGACATTCTGCCTCGTCCGGCGCTTTGGTAATTAGCCGCGATTACATCGCCCGGCTTGGCTTTACCTGCTTGTACGCGTTTAACTAGATCGCTCTGTGTTGATGCGGTGACATCAACCACGCTTACTCGCCAGTACTGCGTAACTGCAGAGTTGATCAGCGACTTATCGAGTGCCGCTCTTAGCCCTTTATTGCCCACGAGATGTACCGTAGGGGTATGAGCCGTGATCTGCATACAACTGCCGGAAAAATTGAAGATTTGCGCGCGCGAATTGAGGAAGCGGTACACGCTGGCTCCGCTCGTGCAGTAGAAAAGCAACACGCAAAGGGTAAGAACACTGCCCGTGAACGAATCGAAATGCTTGTAGATCCAGATTCATTTACTGAAATCGATGAGTTTGCTCGTCATCGCTCAACACAATTTGGAATGGAAAATAATCGACCTTACGGCGATGGTGTAGTAATTGGTACCGCAACCGTAGATGGTCGCCCGATTGCTTTGTATTCACAAGATTTTACAATTATGGGTGGATCTCTAGGTGAAGTTCATGCCGAAAAGATTGTAAAGATCGCCGAATTTGCACTTAAGAGTGGAATTCCCTTAATTGGAATAAATGATTCTGGTGGAGCGCGCATTCAAGAAGGTGTTGCTTCACTTGCTGGCTACGGAAAAATATTCCGACTCAATACCCGCTCTTCAGGTGTGATCCCACAGATTTCACTGATTCTTGGACCTTGTGCCGGCGGTTCTGCTTATTCACCTGCGCTAACAGATTTCACTGTAATGGTTAATGAAACTTCTCATATGTTTATTACTGGTCCAGATGTAATTAAAACTGTGACCGGTGAAGAAGTTGGAATGGAAGAACTTGGAGGTGCACGTACTCATAACACACGTACAGGCAACTCCCACTACTTGGCCGAAAATGAAGCTGACGCAATTGATTACGTAAAAGCACTTTTATCTTACTTACCGTCAAATAATATGGATGGCAGTCCGCATTTACCTCCAACGCAAACCCTTGAAAAGAGCGCGGCAGACATCGCCCTCGATACTTTGATTCCAGATAGCCCAAATCAACCGTATGACATGAAGGTTTTAATTCACGCTTTGGTTGATGAAGGTGAATTTTTAGAAGTTCACGCTTTGTATGCGCCTAATATCGTTGTTGGTTTTGCGCGAATTGAAGGTGAATCTGTAGGAATAATCGCCAATCAACCTAATCAATTAGCGGGAACTCTGGATATTAACTCAAGCGAAAAAGCTGCACGTTTTCTACGCTTTTGCGATGCTTTTAACATTCCAATTCTTACTCTTGTGGATGTTCCGGGATTTTTGCCGGGAACTGAACAAGAGTGGGATGGAATCATTCGCCGCGGAGCAAAATTGCTGTATGCCTATGCAGAAGCATCGGTTCCCCTAGTAACCCTTATTACTCGCAAAGCTTATGGCGGGGCATTTATTGTTATGGGATCTAAATATCTTGGAAGTGATATTAACTTTGCTTGGCCCAGCGCTGAAATTGCAGTGATGGGAGCCCAAGGTGCAGTAAATATTCTGTATCGTAAAGAAATTGCCGATGCCAAAGATCCTGCTGCTGCTCGAGCAGAGTTAATTAATGAATATAACGAATCACTTGCGAACCCATATTTAGCTGCAGAACGCGGAACAATTGATACGGTTATTGAACCAAATCAATCTCGTGCCTACATCACTAAGGCGTTTCGCACGCTGCGCACTAAACGTGACACGTTGCCTGCCCGTAAACATGGAAATATTCCTTTGTAATGGAGTTTTCAGTTACTAACGGTATGCCAACACCTGATGAATTAGCTGCATTGCAAGCTGCTATGGCAAACCATAAACGTGAAGAATTAATACCAGTTGTTCGCCGAAGTGTTTATGGCTTGCCTCAATTGCGTCAGGCACTTCCCCATCAAATTACTTTTGGCAAACGGAAGAACTCATAAACCATGCCACGCATCGTGTTAGCTTCTGCATCCACGTCCAGACGACGCTTACTTGAATCTGCCGGACTAAAGCCCACAATTATGGTGAGCCACGTTGATGAAGAAACAGATTTCTTTAATGCAATGTCACCCGCGGATATGGTCATCGCTCTCGCGATTACTAAAGCTCACACGATCCGTGAACAAATTGATTTTCCAGCAATAATTATCGGTTGTGATTCCACATTTGAATTTGATGGTCTTTCTCTTGGTAAGCCTGGTACGCCAGAAATTGCAATTGCACGCGCCTCGAAAGTACGGGGCAACTCAGGTTTATTACATACAGGTCATTGCATTATTGATACAACTAAAGATAAAGAAATCTCAAGCATCGTGACCACGAAAGTAACTTTCGATGATATGAGCGACGCTGAAATCGCAGACTATGTTGCAAGTGGTGAACCTTTGCATGTTGCTGGAGGATTTACTCTCGATGGCTTTAGTTCTCCTTTTATTCCCTCCATTGAAGGTGACTACACCAATGTGGTTGGAATTTCGATGCCATTTTTACGCAAAGCCTTTGAGCAACTTGGATATTCATGGCCAGCAGTTAAGGTGATGCAATGAAGCGCGTACTTATAGCTAACCGTGGCGAAATTGCAGTCCGTGTTATACGGGCCTGTAAAGACCATGGACTAGAAAGTGTCGCGGTCTATTCCGATGAAGATCGCACGGCCATTCATGTGCAAATTGCTGATACGGCTTTCTCGCTGTCTGGAACAAGTGCAACTGAAACTTATTTGAATATCGAAAAACTAATCGCGGTTGCTAAAGAATCGGGTGCCGATGCAGTTCATCCTGGTTATGGTTTCTTATCTGAAAATGCAAACTTTGCACAAGCTGTTATCGATGCTGGATTAATTTGGATTGGTCCAGGACCGGATGCAATTAGGGCGCTAGGGGACAAAGTTTCTGCACGCAAAATTGCGGCTAAAGCCGGTGCACCACTTGTTGCCGGAACTAAAGATCCTGTTTCCGGTCATGAAGAAGTAACGGCTTTTGCTAAAGAACATGGTTTACCGGTTGCTATCAAAGCTGCGCATGGTGGTGGCGGACGTGGATTAAAAGTTGCCCGCACAATGGAAGAAATCCCCGAACTATTCGCTTCAGCAGTACGTGAAGCAATCAGTGGTTTTGGTCGCGGTGAGTGTTTTGTAGAAAGATATTTAGATAAGCCCCGTCACATAGAAACCCAAGTTTTAGTAGATAAGCATGGACATGCCGTAGTCATAAGCACGCGCGATTGTTCACTTCAGCGCCGACATCAAAAATTAGTAGAGGAAGCTCCTGCACCATTTCTATCAGAATCACAAATCCAAGAGCTCTATCGATCAAGTAAAGCCATCATGAAAGAGGCTGGTTACGTTGGCGCGGGTACATGTGAATTTTTAGTTGGAGCCGATGGCACAATTTCATTTTTGGAAGTTAATACACGTTTACAAGTTGAGCACCCAGTCAGTGAAGAAGTTACTGGCATTGATTTAGTTCGCGAACAGTTTCGAATTGCAATGGGTGAACCTCTTGGTTTTGATGACCCAGAAATTCGTGGCCACTCAATTGAATTTCGCATTAACGGTGAAGATCCTGGTCGTTCATTCCTGCCAGCACCTGGACGTATTACTGAGTGGGTTATTCCAACGGGGCCTGGCGTTCGAATTGATGCAGGTTTCAAAAATGGCGATGTCATCGGTGGAAACTTTGATTCGCTCCTAGCAAAATTAATTGTTACTGGTGCAACTCGCGAACAAGCCATTGAACGCTCACGGCGGGCTTTAGCCGAATTTCACATCGGTGGTTTAGCTACTGCCATTCCTTTCCACCGGGCCATCGTTGAAGATCGCGCTTTTACTGAAAATTTTAAGGTCTACACAAGTTACATCGAAAATGAATTTAAGAATGACATCCCAGCGTTTCAAGCCACGGTTGCGCCTCTTGAAACTCACATGGCGCCTGAACATTTAGTGACGGAAGTGAATGGAAAACGTTTTGAAATTGTGGTCCATGCTCCGCAACCCGTCGTAAAACGTCACCGCGCTAAGCAGTCTATGGCCGGTGGTTCTGGGGGCTCGGCTTTAACAAGTCCGATGCAAGGCACCGTCGTCAAAATTGCGGTGAGTGAAGGTGATTCGGTAGCTATAGGAGACTTGATATTCGTTCTCGAAGCCATGAAAATGGAGCAACCATTAATGGCGCATAAAGCTGGAGTTATAACAAATCTCAGTGCAGTGATTGGCGCCACGGTTTCAAGTGGAACCTCGCTATGTGACATCATTGATGCATGACAAATAGCGAACTCTTATACGCCGATCCACTAGCTGCAGCTGCACAAGCGGCTAAAGAAATCGGGGATCGCACAGGAGTTGTTGCACACGATGTCGCACTAATTATGGGTTCAGGTTGGGTTAGTGCGGTTGATGCACTTGGAACGCCCGCTTTCGAATGCAATGCCGAGGAATTTACTGGATTTATGCCTCCAACTGTTGAAGGTCATTCTGGCAAAGTACGTTCGTATGAAATTCAAGGTAACGAGAAAAAATTACGTGCACTTGTATTTCTGGGCCGTACACATTTGTACGAAGGCAAAGGAGTAGAGCCAGTAGTCCACAGTGTTCGTGCTGCAGTAAAAGCGGGTTGCAAAATTATTATTCTCACCAATGCTTGTGGAGGAATTAATAAGACATTCACTGTTGGCCAACCAGTACTGATTAGAGATCACATCTCGTTAACTGCAGTTTCGCCGTTATCAGGAGCAACCTTTGTAGATTTAACCGATCTCTATAGCAAGCGAATCCGTGAAATTGTAAAGAAAGAAGATTCAACTTTAGAAGAAGGCGTTTATGTTCACTGGCGTGGACCAACCTATGAAACACCGGCTGAAATAATCATGATGCGAACAATGGGCGCCGATTTAGTAGGTATGTCTACGGTTCCAGAGGCAATTGCAGCTCATGCCCTTGGCGCTGAAGTTCTTGGAATTTCATTAGTGACAAATGCTGCGGCGGGTGTTACTGGAGAAAAATTGAACCACGAAGAAGTAATTGCCGCTGGAAAAGCCGCTGCAGATCGAATGGGTGCGCTTCTCAAAGGGGTCATTCCGAAGTTATTCTAAGAACATGGATCTCATACAAGAAGTACAAGCTTGGATAGTCGATGATCCAGATCCAAAATCAGCTGCCCAATTACAGCAATGGCTTGATACCAATAATGAATTAGAGCTGCGGGCATCTTTCTCGGGCTTCTTGCAATTTGGAACTGCTGGATTGCGTGGCCCAATACGCCCCGGACCATCAGGAATGAATCGCGCTGTTGTTGGTCGTACCGCTGCAGGTATCGCGGCATATATGAAATCGCGCAATTTAAATAGCGTAGTTATTGGCCGAGATGCGCGTTACGGCTCTGAAGATTTTACTTTCGAAACTGCGGAAATTATGAGCGGTGCAGGGATGAAAGTCTTCGTGCTCCCCCGTCCACTTCCCACTCCAGTTCTAGCTTTTGCTACAAATGAGTTGCAATGCGATGTGGGAATCATGGTTACAGCAAGCCATAATCCGCCACAAGATAACGGTTACAAAGTTTATTTAGGTGGAACCGTCGATGGAATTCATTATCGAGGTTCGCAAATTGTTTCTCCAACTGATGAATCAATTGCTGCCTACATAGATTCAATTTCCTCTTTGAAATCGCAACCTCGAGGCAAAGCCTGGGAAGTTCTCGGCGAAGAAGTTATACATAAATATGTCAGCATCACTGCACATATTGCTCAACGGCCCGGAAACTTAAAAATTGTTTACACCGCAATGCACGGAGTTGGTACCGAAACTTTGCAGCATGTTTTTCATAAAGCAGGCTTTCCTCAACCAATCTTGGTCGATGCACAAGCAAAACCTGACCCAGATTTTCCAACAGTGGCATTTCCAAATCCGGAAGAACCAGGTGCAATTGATTTAGCCCTTGAAACTGCGCGAAACTTTGATGCCGATTTAGTAATCGCTAATGACCCCGATGCTGATCGCTGCGCCGCAGCTATTAAAGATCCCATTAAAGGTTGGCGAATGTTGCGTGGCGATGAATTAGGAGTAGTTCTTGGTGAATCAATCGCCCGGAGCGCTAATAAAGGGGTTTTTGCTAACTCAATCGTTTCATCCTCAATTTTGAGCAAGATTGCCCAACATTACAATCTTGATTTCAAAGAGACCCTCACTGGTTTCAAGTGGCTAGCAAAGATCGAAAATTTAACTTTTGGTTACGAAGAAGCGCTGGGTTACGCCGTCGATGCAATTACCGTCAACGACAAGGATGGAATCTCTGCAGCAATAAAATTGGCGCAAATAGCTACCGACTTAGCTAATGAGAACAAGACAATTTTGGATTTATTGGATGAAGTCTGGGCTCGACATGGTTTTCACGGTACCGAACAAATTTCTATTCGTTTAACCGATCTTTCACGGGTGCAAGTAATCATGGGAGGATTGCGCAAAAATCCCCCTAAGGAAATTGCGGGTCGTGCAGTAACTTCGATTGATGATTTATCTAATCCGTCAGATGGTTTACCGCCGACCGATGGTCTTCGGTTCTGGCTCGATGGTGGAATTCGAATTATTATTCGCCCAAGTGGTACTGAAGCAAAGATGAAGTGTTACATTGAGGCAATTGCGAAAGATTCAACCACTGCGCAACTTGTTTTAGACCAACTACGAGACCCATTAAAGGAATTGCTATCGTGAGCTTTTATGGTTTAGTCGATGGCTCTGAGGCTTCCCTAAAAAAATACCTATCGACTCTCTCTGGTGTGGATCAAGTTGGTGCTGACGCCCGCGCTGCAATGTTAGCTACACGCAGCATCAAAACAAGCTCAAAGCGTTGGGCAATCGATACTGCAATTTCTATGGTGGATTTAACAACGTTAGAGGGCGCAGACACTGCCGGAAAAGTTAAGGCACTCTGTACAAAAGCTGTGCGACCTGATCCCACAGATGCGTCAGTTCCAAGTGTTGGAGCTGTATGTGTTTACAACGACATGGTGGGTATTGCTAGAACTCATCTGGATCTTATTGGCGGGCAACATGTAGGTGTAGCTGCCGTTTCTACTGCATTTCCATCGGGTCGTGCATCCATGGCAGTAAAGATTCAAGATACACAAGATGCAATTGATGCCGGTGCCTCCGAAATTGATATGGTCATTGATCGTGGTGCATTTCTTTCTGGACGTTACATTGAAGTTTTTGATGAAATAGTAACAATCAAAGAGATTTGTGGAACCCGTGCCCATCTCAAAGTAATTTTTGAGACTGGCGAACTTGTTACGTATGACAACGTCCGAAAAGCCTCGTTCCTGGCCATGGCTGCGGGTGCCGATTTTATTAAGACTTCCACCGGTAAAGTTGCACCAGCGGCTACGCCTCCGGTCGTTTTGGTGATGTTGGAAGCGGTCCGAGATTTTTATGCAATGACCCAGGTACGAATCGGAGTCAAACCAGCCGGTGGAATCCGAAACACTAAAGATGCCATTAAACAACTCGTTCTAGTCAATGAAACAGCTGGGCCAGAATGGCTTACTCCAACCCATTTTCGAATAGGTGCTAGCGCATTGCTTAATGATTTATTAATGCAACGCATGAAAATGGATGATGGCTACTACGCTAGTCCTCAGTACGTAACGGTCGACTAATGGGGGAAAAATTGTCATTTGAATATGCGCCAGCTCCAGAATCTCGCGCGATCGTTTCAATCAAGCCCAAGTACGGCCATTTTATTGGCGGAAAATTTGTCGCGGGAAATAAGCATTTCCCAACTATTAATCCGGCAACCGAAGAAGTTCTCTCACAAATTTCACTCGCCGGTAAATCTGAAGTAGATGCGGCAGTAAAAGCCGCGCGTAAAGCATATTCATCTACGTGGTCAAAAATGAGCGGCAAAGAGCGCGGAAAATATCTTTTCCGAATTGCTCGAATCATGCAAGAACGTTCACGCGAATTTGCAGTGCTCGAAAGTTTGGATAATGGAAAACCAATCCGTGAATCACGTGATGTAGATGTTCCATTAGCTGCTGCCCATTTCTTTTATCACGCCGGTTGGGCCGATAAACTTGAGTTTGCTGGTCTAGGTACATCCACAAAACCTCATGGCGTTGCCGGACAAATTATTCCGTGGAATTTTCCATTATTGATGTTGGCTTGGAAAGTCGCGCCAGCTCTTGCTGCAGGAAATACTGTTGTACTCAAACCTGCCGAAACAACCTCATTGACGGCGCTACTTTTTGCTGAAGTATGTCAACAAGCCGAACTTCCAGCGGGAGTTGTAAATATTGTTACTGGAGATGGTTCAACTGGTTCGCTAATAGTGAATCACCCTGGAATCGACAAAATAGCTTTCACTGGTTCAACCGAGGTTGGAAAGATTATTGCTCGCGCAGTCGCACCAACAAATAAAAGCGTGACGCTTGAGCTAGGTGGTAAAGCTGCCAATATAGTTTTTGAAGATGCAGCAATAGATGAGGCCGTTGAAGGAATTGTTAATGGAATTTTCTTCAATCAAGGCCATGTCTGCTGTGCGGGATCACGATTAATCGTGCAAGAAAGTATTACTGAAGAGCTCCTTGAGAAGCTCAAGAACCGGATGGCGAAAATTCGTGTGGGAGATCCCTTAGATAAAAACACCGATCTCGGAGCAATTAACTCCAAAGAACAACTCCTTAAAATTCGCGAACTCTCAGCCACTGGAGATTCCGAAGGCGCCGAACGATGGAGTGCGCCATGTGATTTACCGTCAAAGGGTTTCTGGTTTGCGCCCACAATCTTTACTGGAGTAACTCAATCGCATCGAATTGCACGCGAAGAAATTTTTGGTCCAGTTTTGTCAGTCTTAACTTTTAGAACTCCCCAAGAAGCAATTGATAAAGCAAATAACACACCTTTTGGCTTATCGGCGGGCGTGTGGAGTGAGAAAGGCTCGAAGGTTTTGTGGGCCTCTCAGCAACTTCGCGCCGGAGTTATCTGGGCAAACACTTTTAATAAATTCGATCCAACGTCTCCTTTTGGTGGTTACAAAGAATCTGGCTGGGGTCGCGAAGGCGGGCGTCATGGTTTAAGTGCTTATCTGAAGGGAGTTTCACATGAGTAATCGCATCGATGTCAAAAAGACATACAAACTTTTTATTAATGGAGCTTTCCCGCGTACCGAATCAGGGCGGACCTACGAAGTAAAAAACGCTAAGGGAAACTTTATTGCTAACCCTTGCTTAGCATCACGTAAAGATTTAAAAGAGGCCGTAGTTGCTGCACGAGCAGCTGCTCACGGTTGGAATAAATCAACGGCGTACAACAAAGGTCAAATTCTTTATCGGCTCGCAGAAATGCTAGAAGGACGTCGCGCACAGTTTGTGGATGAAATCGTTACGGTCACTGGAGCAACAAAAGCTAAGGCTGAAAAGGAAGTCACTGATTCGGTTGATCGACTTGTTTGG
>CAIXDY010000031.1 GCA_903918325.1 uncultured Actinomycetes bacterium | reverse complement strand
TCGTTGGCGATGTCACTGGCGATGAAGGCACACTTTCACGAATTGTTGCCGTCAACGAACGCCGTAATTCGCTCAGCAGAACAGTTGATGATTCGGCGCAAGTAGAGCGCACAATTGTTTCAAACATTGATCAATTAGTAATTGTTGTTGCTGCGGTCAATCCGCTACCTCGCAGAGGTCTTATCGATCGTTTCTTAGTGTCAGCTTTTACCGAGGGCATTACACCAAAGTTAGTAATAACTAAGACCGACCTTGGCGAAGTTCCAGATTTCTTAGCTGAATATGAAAAGTTAGATGTTGAAATTCTTCATACCGCAATTAAGAGTGAATCACGCGAAAAAGATTTAGCGGCGTTACATGCGATGCTGTCGGGAAAGATTTCAGTTCTTGTGGGCCATTCTGGCGTGGGTAAATCAACTCTTATCAATGCATTAGTTCCAGCAGCTGATCGCTTAACGGGTGATGTTAATGCGGCAACTGGACGTGGAAGACATACTTCTTCTAGTGCGATTGCTTTGCCACTTGATACAAGTGATGGATGGATTATTGATACTCCTGGAATCCGTGCATTTGGTCTTTCGCACATTGACGTCAATCGCATTGTTGATGCCTTCACGGATCTATCTCTTGTAGCCGCAACATGTTTGTCGAATTGCTCACATGCTGAAAGTTCTTGCAAACTTGATGCATGGGCTGCGCCTAATGGCTCCCCTGATCCTGAACGTACTGCGAGATTAACCAGCCTTCGTTCGCTTTTATCAGTGAAGGACCAAGCGATTTTTACCCCAGAGGATTAGTATTACTTGTATTGCAATCGAAGGGGTTAATTCACGATGAGCACAAGCGAATATGCCGATGATTTGGCATTAGCCCACCTTCTTGCTGATATTGCCGATTCAATTTCACTTGATCGCTATCAATCGTTAGATCTAGTTATAACAACCAAACCTGATAACACTCCAGTCACTGATGCCGATCGCGCAGTAGAAACTGCCATTCGCCAAGCTCTAGCTACTCATCGTCCCGATGACGGTTTACTCGGCGAAGAATTTGGAAGTGACATCACTGGTGCACGCCGTTATTGGGTTATTGACCCTATTGATGGAACTAAAAACTTTATGCGCGGGGTTCCTACATGGGCAACATTGATTGCACTAGTTGAAGTTAAAGTTGATGGAGCGCAGGAAGTTGTAGTTGGCGTAGCCAGTTCTCCCGCACTTGCACGTCGCTGGCATGCTTCATGCTGTGAAGGTGCATATGTAACTTTTAACGGTCAAGTCCGAAAGATTTCAGTGTCTGAAGTTTCATCGATCAACGATGCTTCCGTTGCTTATTCAGATTTTGTTGGTTTTGATTCACGCCTGGATGCCTTCAATACAATTTTAAAGAAAGCGTGGAGAACACGTGGCATGGGAGATTTTTGGTCACACATGTTGGTCGCTGAAGGCGCAGTAGATATCGCGATTGAACCAACGTTGGCAGTGTGGGATATGGCGGCTTTAGACATTATTGTGCGCGAAGCCGGGGGAGTTTTCACTAATACTTCTGGTGAACATGGCCCATTTGGTGGCAGTGGCGTATCAACCAACAAGGCAATCCATTCAGATTTAATTAAAGCGTTGAATTCGTAGAAGATTTAATATGACCGCGCAAACACTATTAGAACCGACAACACTTTCTATTGAAGGCATGACGTGCTCTTCATGTGTGAACACGGTAGAAAAGGCGCTTAATGCCGTAGAAGGCGTTAGCGCAACAATAAATTTTGCGACAGAAACTGCTCACATTTTGGCGCCGGCAGACATATCGGCAAAAGAGTTGATGCGAATTGTAGAAAAAGCTGGATACAAGGCCGCCCTTTTGCAGGATGCTCAGGCGGTAACTCTGCACAGTAAGAAATCAGCACGCGCACTGTTCTTTGCATTCATTTTTGCCGCACCTGCCGTTGCAATCTCTATGGTCATGAGTTGGCACCATTCAATTGATAAGTGGATTATTTCGCAGCTTGATTCATTCGGAATCGCACATCCACTTTATTCAGCCACGGCTTGGTTAGTAATTGCATTAAGTGCGCCAGTTGTTTTGTTAGTTGCTTGGCCAATTCATCGTGCAGCGCTGCGTAATTTAAAACATCCAACGATGGATAATTTAATTTCACTCGGCTCACTCTCGGCTTTTATCTGGTCTATTTATGCCAACTTAACCGGTCAAGGTGATGTGTATACCGAAGTGGCTGCAGGCGTAATTTTCTTTGTAATCCTTGGGCGCTACTTAGAGACTCGTGCTAAAGCAAGTGCTGGTGCCGCGCTTTCTTCACTTTTATCCCTTGGAAGTAAAGAAGTGACAATAGTTCGAGGTGGGTTCCCACTAATTGTTCCTATTGATCAACTTCAGATCGGTGATGAGTTTGAAGTTCGTCCTGGCGATCGCATAGCCACTGATGGTGTTGTGGTTAAGGGCGAAAGCGCCGTCGATAATTCAATGCTCACTGGTGAATCAAAGCCAGTTGATGTAGGTCCTGGATCGCAAGTAATTGGCGCATCGGTAAATCACAATGGCCGATTAATTGTTCGTGCTACGCGCATTGGTAGTGATACCGAACTTGCCCGCATTACCGCCATGGTAATTAGCGCCGAAGGAACTAAAGCACCAATTCAGCGCTTAGCTGATCGAATTAGTGCAGTTTTTGTTCCTGCTGTAACTTTAATTGCGGTTGGCACATGGGCAGGTTGGTATTTCACTGGCTCAACGCTTACTAAATCAATTTCTGTTGCAATCACGGTGCTAGTAATTGCTTGTCCTTGTGCGTTGGGTCTTGCAACACCAGTTGCTTTACTTGTTGCATCAGGGCGTGGTGCACAGCGTGGAATTGTTTTACGCGAACCCCGAGTACTCGAAGTTGCACGCACCGTCGACACAGTTGTTTTTGATAAGACTGGAACCCTGACCGAAGGCGTGATGAAAGTTCAGAACGCAATGATTTCAACTGCAGCAGGTTCAGTTCTGGGGGCTTCATTTGCCTCGTTACTTAACGAGACAATGATTCTTTCAACTGCCCATGCAGTTGAATCACAGAATTCACACCCAGTTGCTCTAGCGATTTCTCGTCACGCAAGTGCAGCTGGCGCTAAGGAATATGCAGTTACCGAATTTTCTGTAACACCTGGTGCAGGTGCTGCAGGTCGCGTGAATTTGGGTGCACAATCACCAGTAGTTTTAATTGGATCACCTGCTGCAGTTGCACATAGCTGTACCGATTTCCATCCAACGATTAAAGCGGCAATTGCCCAAGGTCAGGCATCAGGATTAACGCTTTCGGTTTTAGCATGGGATGGTGTGGCGCTAGCGGTTTTCTCAGTTGGCGATCAATTGAAAAACGATGCCGCTTCAACCATTTCGACTTTGCAATCAATGGGAATTACTCCATGGCTAGTTACCGGTGATAGCGCGGAAGTTGCAGCAACTGTCGCCGCTTCGGTTGGAATCAATAGTTCTCACGTTGTTTCAGCGGCTTCACCACAAACTAAAGTAGAAATTGTTGAGCGCCTAAAAACGCAAGGCCATTGTGTTCTAATGGTTGGTGATGGAATCAATGATGCTGCCGCGTTAACTGCAGCTAACTTAAGTATGGCTATGGGAACTGGTACCGACACCGCAATCTCTTCAGCCGATATCACTTTAATGAACGCTGGTTTGGGCAGTGTTATTTCAGCGCTTAATCTTGCTAAGAAAACGCTTCGAATCATCCGCTTGAATATGGGTTGGGCTTTGATTTACAACGTTATCGGGTTACCAATCGCAGCTCTTGGCTTGCTACAACCAATGTACGCCGCCGCTGCCATGGCGCTATCTTCATTATTTGTTGTAACGAACTCCTTGCGCATTAAGTAACAGTTATTTAAGTTGACTTGAAATTATTTAACTAGCGCCGATTCTAACGCCGCGTTAATTAGCGGTGTTGCACTAGCT
>CAIXDY010000030.1 GCA_903918325.1 uncultured Actinomycetes bacterium | reverse complement strand
AGGCTTCAGTGGAAATGTTGATGTCGATATAACAGCTGCCGATAATGACAATGGAACCACGGTCATCACTGCACGATTTGTTGTTAATCCAGCAGCAGCTACCGGAACTTCATTATTAACAGTGACCAAAGAACTCCATGTTCAAAGCGGCCTGAATCAGATGTTTGA
The DNA here is from genome assembly GCA_903918325.1 of uncultured Actinomycetes bacterium. GTDB lineage: Bacteria > Actinomycetota > Actinomycetes > Nanopelagicales > Nanopelagicaceae > Planktophila. The sequence goes on along the minus strand of CAIXDY010000030.1, from coordinate 2,853 downwards.
ATTCGCATCCATTGTGAGCTTTAAAAAATCTGCTAATGCAACGGGTTTAGCTCTTGCAGTAAATGGCATCGATCAGGGCTATCAAAGCGATCACAATGCAAAAGTTGTTTTGCCAGAACCCGTTGGAACTAAAGACAATTTAATGATGAAGATGCTTGGCAATGATTCAACCGAATCTAAAAGCGTCAAGGTGCCGGTAACTGTGGCTTCGGGTGTTCCTGTAGCTCACGTGAATTTTGATAATGATTCATGGGCTCTGACCGCCGGTGCGCGGACGATCCTGGATGAGTTAGCTGCAGCTGCAGCGCACTTAAATGTGAGCGCCTTTGATTTAGTTGGCCATGCCGATGCCAATATCGGCAAAAATGCCAACCAAACTCTTTCGGATAAGCGGGCCACAGCGGTGAAGGCTTATTTGCTCGCGGCTATGAAGGCCGATGGAATGTCTGGGGTTACTCTCAAGGTTGCGGGAAAGTCAGATTCCCAGCCCATAACCTCGAATAAGAGCGCGGGCGGCCTAGCCCAAAATCGCCGCGTAGATATCTCACTGCCTACCCCTTAAGCCCACACACAACGCCTTGCGCTCGCCCACGGGGCTGAGCGCTAGCCCCGACACGCCCTAAAGAACCAGTTTGCCTACTCAGCAGGTAAAGCCTCAAGAAATGCTTTATAGTTCCCACTATATGTAGGGGTCGAAGGCAGTAAAACTTCCATAAGTAGTGTTTTTAGGGTAGTTTTCCTCCTCCACCAATACAGCTAAAAGTTGGAATATCTAGGATTTCGAAGGGAGACACGCCGACATGATTTGCCCATTTTGCAGATACGAAGATTCTCGCGTAGTCGACTCTCGTCCTATTGAAGATGGCACTCAGATTCGCCGTCGCCGTGAATGCCCACAGTGCAGTCAGCGTTTTTCAACTCAGGAAGTGGCTTTGCTCAACATCATCAAACGATCAGGTGCCACTGAACCATTTAGCCGTGAGAAAGTCCTTGTAGGTGTTCGCAAAGCCTGCCAGGGACGTCCGGTCAATGAAGATGATCTAGTTTTGCTTGCTCAACGCGTAGAAGAAACTCTGCGTTCAACTGGTCAGGCAGAAATCGAAGCTCAAGAAGTGGGCATGGCCATCTTGGCGCCACTCCGTGAACTCGATGAGGTTGCTTACTTACGTTATGCCTCTGTGTACCGTAACTTTGCCTCCCTCGAAGATTTCGAAGGCGAGATCGCGTTACTGCGAGCCATGCCTTCGGCGCACTCCCCAAGTGCACAAAACAGCAATAAAAAATTAATTAATCAGAACAACTAACGAAGACGGGGAATCACACATGTCAGAGACGGTCATCAACCGACCAGCGAAAATCAAGGCCCACAACACTGTAAAAGGTAAGGGTCTGACTATCGAGCGTATCTACACCAACGAAGGCGTACACCCATACGACGAAGTTAAATGGGAACGTCGCGATGTAGTACAGCAAAACTGGAAAACCGGTGAGACCGTATTCGAACAACGTGGAGTTGAATACCCAGACACATGGTCAGTGAACGCATCAACAATCGTTACAACAAAGTATTTCCGCGGCGCCCTTGGTGCAGAAAATCGCGAATGGTCTTTGAAGCAAGTTATCGATCGCGTTGTTCTTACTTACACAAAGGCCGGCAAAGAGCACGGCTACTTTGCAACTGATCAAGATGCTGCAATTTTTGAACATGAATTAACGTACATGTTGATGCACCAAGTCTTCTCTTTCAATTCACCAGTGTGGTTCAACGTTGGAACTAACGAACCACAGCAAGTAAGTGCATGTTTCATCCTTTCTGTTGATGACACTATGGACAGCATTCTTAACTGGTACCGCGAAGAGGGAATGATTTTCAAGGGCGGTTCAGGCGCAGGACTTAACTTGTCTCGCATCCGTTCATCAAAGGAGCTTTTAAAGTCCGGCGGAACTGCATCTGGCCCAGTCTCATTTATGCGTGGTGCCGATGCATCTGCAGGAACAATCAAATCTGGAGGCGCAACCCGTCGCGCTGCAAAGATGGTTGTTCTCGATGTTTCTCACCCAGATATCGAAGAGTTCATCGAAACTAAGGTCAAAGAAGAAGACAAGATTCGCGCACTTCGCGATGCTGGCTTCGACATGGATCTAGGCGGAAAAGACATTATTTCTGTGCAGTATCAGAACGCTAATAACTCAGTTCGCGTTTCAGATGAGTTCATGCGCGCAGTTGAAAAGGGCGAGTCATTTGGTTTGACTGCTCGTGCAACTGGTGAAGTTATTGACACCGTTGATGCACGCACATTATTTACAAAGATGGCACAAGCTGCTTGGGCATGTGCTGATCCAGGAATTCAATATGACGACACAATCAATGACTGGCACACCAACCCAGAAACTGGTCGTATCAATGCATCTAATCCATGTTCTGAATACATGTCACTAGATAATTCTTCTTGTAACTTGGCTTCACTGAACTTGATGAAGTTCCTCAAATCAGATGGTTCATTTGATGCAAAGACATTTGGTAGAGCTGCAGAAATGATTATCACAGCAATGGATATCTCAATCTGCTTCGCTGATTTCCCAACTGAGGCAATCGGAGATACAACAAAGGCTTACCGCCAACTTGGTATCGGTTATGCAAACCTTGGTGCACTTCTGATGGCTTCAGGTCTTGCTTATGACTCAGAAGGTGGACGCGCTCTTGCTGGTGCAATCACATCATTGATGTCAGGTATCACTTACAAGCGCTCAGCTGAACTAGCGGCAATTGTTGGACCATACGCAGGCTTTGCACAAAATGCTAAGCCACATGCTCGCGTTATGCGCAAGCACGCTGCAGCATCTTCTGCGGCT
>CAIXDY010000029.1 GCA_903918325.1 uncultured Actinomycetes bacterium | reverse complement strand
CTGCCGTAGCCCTTGAGATTGCACATAGTGATTTAGCCGATCCGGCTTCGAGCATGTTGCTCACTGGTGCGGCTTATCAAGCCCGAGATGCCGACGTGGAGCATCGTTCCATGGCTGAAAGTGGATTATCTGGAGCTTTGGGTTTATTACTCTCAGATGGACTTGTACATGCAACCCCATCTGAACAACAGCTGTTGCGTGAATTATCCGCGCTCACTGAAAAAATTCGTATTGCTATTGCGATTCATACCGATGCCGTTTCATCGACTCAGATGGTGCGGCGCAAATTTATCGTCAAAACTTTTCGCTTAGCCGGTACTGCACCTCTTCCAGTTACCTATGAGTTTGAATCCGATGTCCTCTAAAGCCAAAGCAGTAAGCGCGCTTGTCGTCATATCATTATTACTTTCGGGTTGCTCATCGTTAAGAAACACAATCGCAAAAGTTTCTCCCAAGAAAGTAGAAAAGAATGTTCTAAGTGGGCGTGATGGTAGTAACGGTCCGGTTTTAGTTGTAAAAGTTGATGATACGAATGAAGCGCATCCGCAGATTGGTTTAGAGGATGCTGATGTTGTTTATATCGAACAAGTTGAAGGTGGACTTACCCGATTAGCTGCGGTATTTTCTTCGACGATTCCCACTCGAGTGGGTCCGGTGAGAAGTGCTCGAATTTCTGACATCGATATCCTGAGCCAATATGGTCACGTTGCTTTTGCTTACAGCGGTGCACAAAAGAAATTTTTACCAGTAATCGCTGCCGCTAATGTACAGAATCTAGGTGCGCAGTCCCAGTCTCCAACTATTTATACAACTGATCCAACACGTAACCCACCGTACGCGATGGTTCTACGGGCAGATTTATTGATGCAAAAAACGGTGGCGGACAATTATGTGATTGAAAAAGCTAAATCTGTGGGTTGGAAATTTTCACACGCTCCTGTCGGAGGCAAGCCAACTTCTTCAGTCACACTGCACTGGCCGGCGGCGAGTTATAAAGCTGAGTGGTCAGAGAGCCAGAAACGTTGGTTACTACTACATAACTCGACACTTGATCTTGCGCAATCGGGCAAAACTCTAGGACCAACAACGCTAGTGATTCAAATGGTTTCAATTACCCCGTCGCAATATCATGACAAAGTCGGGGGAGTAACTCCATTTTCGCAAACCGTTGGCACGGGTACTGGATTTATTTTGCGTGATGGAAAAACTTATGCCGCAACATGGTCACGATCTTCAGCACAAGTGGGGACTACATGGAGTCTGAGCGATGGCAGCGAAATTTCATTTGCACCGGGCCAAGTGTGGGTCGCACTCACCGATACCAAGCCTGATTTCACCTATATAACCCCGAGCGCGAGTCCGTCCAAGACAAAGTAGGATGTACCCCTACATCAGCGAAAGAAGAGTGAAGATAAAAATGTCAGAAGCAAAAGGCACAGGCAGAGTAAAGCGCGGTATGGCAGAAATGCTTAAGGGCGGCGTCATCATGGATGTCGTTAACGCTGAACAAGCAAAGATTGCCGAAGATGCTGGCGCAGTTGCTGTGATGGCTCTTGAACGAGTACCCGCAGATATTCGTGCGCAAGGTGGCGTTGCTCGTATGTCTGACCCTGACATGATCGAAAAAATTCAAGCTGCAGTCTCGATCCCCGTGATGGCAAAAGCTCGCATCGGTCACTTCGTTGAGGCACAAGTTTTGCAATCACTCGGCGTTGATTACATCGACGAGTCAGAAGTTTTAACTCCAGCTGATTATGAAAACCACATCGATAAATGGGATTTCACAGTGCCATTCGTTTGCGGTGCAACCAATCTTGGAGAAGCTCTTCGACGCATTAATGAAGGCGCAGCAATGATTCGTTCTAAGGGTGAAGCCGGAACTGGCGACGTCTCGAATGCAATGCAGCACATGCGCAAAATCGGCGGAGAAATTCGCCGCTTATCTTCAATGCGCGAAGATGAACTCTATGTCGCAGCTAAAGAATTACAAGCACCATATGAATTGGTAAAAGAAGTAGCGCAAAGTGGCAAACTTCCAGTCGTTCTCTTCACTGCTGGTGGAATTGCAACACCGGCTGATGCTGCGTTGATGATGAGTATGGGAGCAGATGGAGTCTTTATCGGCTCAGGTATTTTCAAATCTGGAAATCCAGCACAACGCGCCGCTGCGTGTGTAAAGGCGACGACTTTTTGGAATGATGCAAAAGTTATTGCTGATGCATCACGTGGATTGGGTGAAGCTATGGTTGGCATCAACGTTGCCGATCTTCCAGCACCTCATCGTCTTGCCGAGCGCGGCTGGTAACTCTTTTTCATCATGAAGGTTGGAGTTCTAGCGCTCCAGGGCGATGTTCGCGAACACATCAGTGCGCTTATCGCTTGCGGAATTAATCCAGTTGAAGTGCGTCGCCCAAGTGAGTTAGAAGATGTTGATGCGCTTGTCATACCTGGGGGAGAGTCAACAACTATCGCACAGTTATCTGAAATCTTTGATCTCTACCAGCCGATTAAGAATCGGATTGATGCGGGAATGCCTGTGTATGGATCATGTGCCGGAATGATTTTGTTAGCGGATTCAATTTTGGATGCAAAGCAAGGTCAAAAAACCTTTGGTGGTTTAGACATCACTGTTCGGCGAAATGCTTTTGGGCGCCAAGTGGACTCTTTCGAAACTGATATCGCTTTTGCTGACGGCTCTGACCAACTAACGCGCGCAGTATTCATTCGTGCACCATGGGTAGAGAAAGTGGGCAGCGGAATTGAAATTTTGGCAACCGTTGACTCGCACCCAGTGGCAGTCCGGTCCAAAACACTGTTCGCTACATCTTTTCATCCCGAATTAACTGCCGATCATCGTATTCATCGCTATTTCATCGAGGAAGTGGCTAGGCCAGCCTTAGAGAAGGTAAAGTAAGTTTTCTAATTCGTTTCTGATCAAGGATTGAAGGTGTAAGCCATGTCTGGCCATTCCAAGTGGGCGACAACCAAGCATAAGAAAGCGATTATCGATAGTCGTCGTGCAAAAGTTTTTGCTAAGCAAATTAGAGCTATTGAAGTTGCCGCACGCAATGGTGGCGCAGATATGGATGGCAACCCAACACTTTTTGATGCCGTCGCTAAAGCTAAAAAATCTTCTATGCCGGCCGATAACATCGATCGCGCAATTAAACGTGGTGCCGGTCTTGAAGCTGGAGCTAAAGAGTGGATCACGATTATGTACGAAGGCTATGGACCAAACGGCGTGGCATTAATGATTGAATGTTTATCTGATAATCGCAATCGCTCTGCATCCGAAATTAAAGTTGCAGTCACCCGAAATGGCGGATCTATGGCAGATCTGGGTTCGGTCTCATATTTGTTTAATCGCAAAGGCGTCATCATCGTTAATAAGATCGATGGATTAACTGAAGATACGATTTTAGAAGCGGTTTTGGAAGCTGGCGCTGATGAAGTAAATGACTTAGGTGAATCATTTGAAATAGTGTGCGAACCCGTTGATTTGGTACCCGTTCGTACAGCGTTACAAGCCGCCCATATTGACTATGAATCGGCTGATTCTTCATTTTTGCCATCTATGTCGATTCCTCTAGATGCCGACGGCGCTAAGAAGGTTTTCGAACTCATTGATGCGATTGAAGAACTCGATGACGTTCAAAATGTTTATAGTAATTTCGATGTTTCAGATGAGGTTATGGCGAGCCTGGAATAACTTCGCACACCTTAAGGCTTAGGCTATTAACCAACTATTGATAGAAATGGGTGAGCCCGATGCGAGTACTAGGTATTGATCCTGGTTTAACGCGTTGCGGCATAGGCATAGTTGAAGGTAGTCCGGGATCACCGCTCACAATGGTGGGTGTGGGAGTCGTTATGACTCCGAGTGATATGCCGCTGGAATCGCGATTACTAGAAATAGATAAAGGGCTCAACGAGTGGATTGCTTTATGGAATCCGGATGTAATCGCAGTCGAACGAGTTTTTGCACAACACAATGTGCGAACCGTTATGGGTACAGGTCAGGCCGCTGGCATCGCACTGCTAATTGCCGCTAAAGCTGGAATTCCAGTAATGATGCACACTCCAAGTGAAGTCAAAGCCGCAGTATCTGGCTCGGGTCGTGCCAACAAAGCTCAAGTCGCACAGATGGTTCAGAAGATTTTGAATTTAGATTCAATTCCTAAACCAGTTGATGCAACCGACGCACTAG
>CAIXDY010000028.1 GCA_903918325.1 uncultured Actinomycetes bacterium | reverse complement strand
TTGTCGGCCCGCTTGCAACTTTTTCCGAACCTCATGCCTATGACTTATGTGCAGTTCATGGCGAGCGACTGAAAGTTCCACATGGTTGGAATGTTATTAAGCAGGAACTCACGGGAAGTGAACCAGGCCCATCTGATGATGATTTGATGGCAATCGCCGATGCAGTTCGCGAAGTAGCAAAAAGAGATGTTGCAGATACAGATGCGATTGAAACTGAAAGTTCACAATCTTCAATTGGCCGTCGCGGACACTTACGCGCTATTCCTTCGTAAAGATTTATTTAAATGTCCACAAGTATTCCCAACATTTTCAAGGCCTATGACATTCGTGGGCTTGTTGATTCGGAAATTACGCCAGATTTTACTTTCGCAACTGGTTTAGCTTTTGCTCGATTTTTACAACAAGAGCGCGAACCCGCCACCGTAGTAATTGGTCAAGACATGCGTCCTTCTTCACCTGCGCTGGCTGATGCATTTTCTGCAGGTGTGACATCTCTTGGTATGGATGTAATTCGTATGGGCTTAGCATCCACGGACATGCTTTATTTTGCCTCAGGAAAATTAGGTTTACCTGGCGCGATGTTTACCGCCAGTCATAATCCTGCTGAATATAACGGCATTAAATTATGTTTGAGCAGTGCTCGACCTATTGGAAAAGAATCGGGCCTACTTGCGATTGAGAATTTTGTTCGTCAAGGTTCACCACTTCAGATTGGATCAGTGGGCGTTGAAACCCAACGCGACATGCTGGAAGAGTACGTAGATCACCTTTTAGCCCTCGTTGATCTCTCAGAGATACGGCCATTAAAAATCGTTGTTGATGCTGGAAATGGAATGGCCGGACATACTGCTCCTGCGATATTCAAAAGGTTAAACTGCGAATTAATTCCTATGTATTTTGAGCTAGATGGAAGTTTCCCTAATCATGAAGCTAATCCAATCGATTCCAAGAATCTTAAAGATCTCCAAAAAGCTGTACTAAAACATAAAGCTGATTTGGGTCTGGCTTTTGATGGCGATGCAGACCGCTGTTTCTTAGTAGATGAAAAAGGAATTGCGGTTAATCCTTCGGATTTGACTGCGCTAATTGCTTCTCGCGAATTAAAAAAACACCCAGGTTCTACAATTATTTATAATTTAATTTCATCTCGTGCCGTCCTTGAAGTAATTGAAGAAAACGGGGGAGTGGGATTACGAAGTCGCGTGGGGCACTCGTATATTAAAAAAATGATGGCCGAAAGTAAAGCAATTTTTGGTGGGGAACATTCAGGTCATTTTTATTTTGATGAATTCTGGCGAGCCGACTCTGGTGCATTAGCAGCACTACATGCAATTGCTGCATTAGGTGCAGCCGATAAATCAATGTCTCAAATCCTTAAGCCATTCCAACGTTATGTGTTAAGTGGTGAAATTAATTCAAAGGTTGCAGATACCACTGCAGCCATGCACGCTGTTGAGCAGGTATATGGTGCAATAAATGGCCTCACACTTGATCACCTCGATGGCCTGACTGTTAACGGGGATACATGGTGGTTCAATCTGCGTCCATCAAATACTGAACCCCTGCTTCGGCTTAACGTTGAGGCTAAGACCGCGGCTCGTATGGAAAAGCTGCGTGATGAGGTTCTTGCAATAATTCGCTCTTAACTCAGGCCTTCATTACTCGCTTTAGCGCTGGGGGCAGTAACCTATGCTCCTGACCGCAGTCGATTAAGGAGCTTTTCGTGAACGCACCAGTTACTTCAACTCTTCCACGCCATGACATCGCCGATGCAACGCTGGCCGCACAAGGCCGCCTGCGCATCGAATGGGCTGAACGCAACATGCCTGTCCTTGCTCAAATTCGTGCGCGTTTTGAAAAGTCACAACCATTTGCTGGCGTTCGAATTTCAGCGTGCATGCACGTCACAACTGAAACTGCCAACCTTATGCGCGTCTTAAAAGCCGGTGGAGCTGAGATTGCTTTGTGCGCTTCTAATCCATTGTCTACACAAGATGACACTGCAGCTGCGCTAGTTCATGAATATGGAATTTCAGTTTTTGCCCGCAATGCCGTAGACCGCGATGGCTATTACGAGCACATCAATGCAGCTCTAGATATCGAACCGCATCAAGTTTTTGATGATGGTTGCGATCTTGTTAATACTCTTCACACAACTCGCAAAGAATTAATTCCAAATATTGCTGGTGGTTGCGAAGAAACTACGACAGGTGTTATCCGCCTAAATCAAATGGCTAAAGATGGCGCGCTTCAATTCCCAATGATTGCCGTTAATGACACTGATACCAAGCACATGTTTGATAACCGTTACGGAACTGGTCAGTCAACTCTGGACGCAGTTTTCCGTTCTACAAACTTTTTACTTGCCGGTCGAATTCTTGTAGTTGCCGGTTTCGGTTACTGCGGTAAGGGCGTTGCAGAACGTGCCAAGGGAATGGGCGCTGATGTAATCGTGACTGAGATTGATCCAACCAAGGCACTTGATGCAATGATGCAAGGTTTCCGCGTCATGCCAATGCTTGATGCAGCAAAAGTTGGTGACGTATTTATTACCGTAACGGGTAACCGCGACGTACTTCGCGATGAACATTTTGCTGTAATGAAAGATGGCGCAATCATGGCTAACTCAGGCCACTTCGATATTGAAATCGATGTCGCTTGGTTAGAACAAAATGCCAAGAAGAAGAATGCAAAGATGCGCCACCAAACTGATGAATATGTAATGGCCGATGGCCGCCGTCTACTGCTTCTTGCCGAAGGACGTTTAGTTAACCTTGGCGCAGCAGAAGGTCACCCAGCTTCAGTAATGGATATGTCATTTTCTGATCAAGCCCTGACTGCTGAATATCTTGTGAAGGAAGCTAAGAATTTGAAGGCTGGCGTTCACAACGTTCCAACATATATTGACAAAGAAGTTGCGACCTTAAAGTTGCAGAGCATGGGTGGACATATTGATGTTCTTACTCCTGCACAAGATATGTACTTGAACTCTTGGGAGCACGGTAGCTAATGACACTGGTTATGGTCGTCGATGACGACCAGGACCTTGCCGAAATGCTCGGCATTGTTTTAACCGGTGCAGGCATTGATGTAGACCTTGTAAGTCGTGGTGATGAAGTTCTAGATGTATTTAGAAATAATCCGCCAGATTTGGTTTTACTCGATGTTATGTTGCCAGGTCTTGATGGCATCGAAGTATGCAAATTGATTCGAGCCGAATCTATGGTTCCAATAATCATGTTGACGGCAAAAGGTGACAGCCACGATGTTGTGCGCGGACTTGAAGCCGGGGCCGATGATTACATGGTGAAACCTTTCAAACATCCTTCAGAATTAATCGCTCGAATCCGTACCAGATTACGCCGAACTAATGCAGATGTTTCGGGCTTACTAACTATTGGTGACTTAGCAATTGACGTGCAGGCACACCAAATTTTAAGAGCTGGTAAACAAATCGGCTTGACTCGCTTGGAGTTTGATTTGCTAGTTGCTTTAGCTAAAGAGCCAGGCCGTGTATTTACCCGCGATGCTTTGCTCAGCGAAGTATGGGGATATCGACATTCAACCGACACTCGACTTGTGAATGTTCACGTACAGCGACTGCGATCAAAAATTGAGCACGATCCTGAGAACCCAGAAATTGTTGTTACCGTGCGAGGAGTTGGCTACAAAGCTGGAGTGATGGGCGGTTCTTAAATATGAACTCGCTCATGGGCAAGTTTCGAAATTCTTTAGCAATTAAAGTAATAGTTTCCACAGTATTGCTTTCCCTCGGCGTTATTTACTTGACTGGATCGGCATTGAATTCGCAGCTTTCGGCCGGTATCAAAAAAGTGAATATTGATTCTTCGCGCATTGAAGCCCGTTCGACTATTTTTTCCGCTGAATACCGCTTCTTACTCGCACAAGGCGAAAAAGACGTGGCAATACATAAAGTTGTGGATGACGTAATTAGTTCAGCAACGTCCCTAACGTCTAATGAAAATGCTCGAGAAGTTATTTTTATTAGAAGTCCAGGCAATACAAAAACGCAGGACTATCAGATTTCATCAAATTTAGTGAATCCAAATTCAATTTCCCAAGATCTTCGTTCCAGAGTACGTAAACATAGAGACCTAGTTTGGTCTTACGTAAATATTAATTATGAAGGTGGTCAAGTTGTTCCGGGGTTAGCTTTTGGTCAAAAAGTTAATATTCCGAATGCCGGTCAATACGAGATGTACTTAGTATTTTCTTTGACTAATCAAAATGCCACGTTAGATTTGATTCAACGGCTTTTATTATTTACTGGTGCGGCTTTAATTCTTCTAATTGCCTTAATCGTTTGGTTAGTGGTTCGCCAAGTCGTTCGACCAGTTCGAGAAGCTGCAATGATTGCCGCTAAATTTACTGATGGTGACTTCAGCCAGCGAATGAAAGTTGTCACTAGCGATGAAATTGCCACCTTAGGGCAATCATTTAATGAGATGGCCGAGTCGCTTGAAAAGCAGATTGCACGTCTGGAGAACTTATCCCGTGTTCAGCAGCGCTTTGTGTCAGATGTATCGCATGAACTTCGCACACCATTAACGACGTTGCGAATGGCATCCGAGGTTATTTTTGACTCTCGCGAGAGCTTTGATCCTATTGTTGCGCGAAGCACAGAGTTATTAGTTGCACAGCTTGATCGATTCGAGCGCTTGCTTGAAGATCTGTTAGAGGTCAGTCGCTTCGATGCTGAGGTAGCCGTAGTTGAAGCAGTTGATTTCGACATAGTTTTATTAGCTAAAAAATGTGCCGAGGATTTATCACTGGTTGCCAAAGAGCGCCTCACTGAAGTTCGTATTTATTCAATCGCTGAAAACATCATGATTAAGGCCGATATTCGACGAGTGGAAAGAATCTTAAGAAATCTATTTTCAAATGCCATTGACCACGCTGAAGAAAAACCGATCGCGGTGACAATTATTGCCAGTGACCATGATGTTGCTGTTGGAGTTCGTGACCATGGAATTGGTCTTGATGAGAATGCTTTGTACCGAGTATTTGATCGATTCTGGCGTGCAGATCCATCGCGTGCCCGTACTCGAGGTGGCACCGGGCTTGGTCTTTCTATCGCTCTAGAGGATGCACGCCTGCACAATGGAGAGTTAGAGGCATGGGGTCGAAGTGGAAAAGGCGCACACTTTGTTTTAACGCTCCCACGCGAGTTTACGAGCTCTATTGAAAATCGATTAATTAAATTAATCCCGGATGATTATCACGAGTAGTTTCCACAGCCTCTAATTCCCAAATCAACTGTGAATTAAATTCACTGCGTGAAAGTAATTAATGAATTAGGCCAACTTCTATTTCCCACACGTTGCTATGGGTGTGGCTCAATTGGAATAACAATTTGTTCAAACTGTCGGCGTGAATGGCATCCGCACTTTTACCAGACTCATATTCTTAATTTGAAAGTTCACTCGGCAATTCTTTACTCTCCAACTGCGAGCAAGATAATTATGGCGGCTAAAGAAAATGGTTTGAGTGGAGCAGATCAATTAATTATCGATGCAATTGTGCATGTACTAAGCCGAGCCAATTTTGACCGGCATAATGTCAGACTTGTCCCGATCCCTTCTTCAGCTACAAATTGTCGACGCCGAGGACGAAATTTTGTTTACGAAATTTGCAAAGAAATCTCACAGCAAACACAAATACCGCTCTCACCGGCTTTAACTATTGTTAGAAAAGTTAGGGATCAAAGTGGACTTACCGCAAAGCAGCGTTCACGAAATATGGAAGGGGCATTTGGCGTTAAAGCGGGAATATATCCACGGGGTGATTTAATTCTCATCGACGATGTAGTCACCACAGGCGCCACCGTCACAGAGGCGTCCAGGGCCCTGCGCTATCGCGGATTTACGCTGCTTGGCTCAGTTACCGCTTGCGTGGCGCAACCTCTACGATAGGAACCTTGAGTCGACAGGCTCCGTGGAGTTTTGAAGGGTTTCTTTAATGCCAGCGTTTTTTGACAAGATTATGCGTGCCGGCGAAGGTCGTGTCCTTCGCGAACTCAGCAAGATCGTTGATGTCGTTAACGCTCACGAGCCACGAATTTCCGCGCTTTCAGATTCCGAGCTTCGCGAACAAACAGATTTATTCAAAGCGCGATCTGCAAATGGTGAATCACTTGATGACTTAATGCCAGAAGCTTTTGCTGTGGTGCGTGAGGCCGCGAAGCGAACTCTTGGTCAGCGTCATTACGATGTTCAATTAATGGGTGGCGCTGCACTCCATAAAGGCAACATTGCCGAAATGCGCACCGGTGAAGGTAAGACACTTGTTGCAACACTTCCATCATATTTAAACGCACTTGCCGGCCGCGGAGTACATGTTGTTACAACAAATGATTATTTGGCAGAACGCGATAGTGAGTGGATGGGACGAATCCATCGCTTCCTAGGTCTTCGAGTTGGTGTAATTCTTGCAAATATGACTCCAGCCGAGCGTCGAGAAGCTTATTTTGCTGACATCACTTATGGAACTAATAATGAATTTGGTTTTGATTATTTGCGTGACAACATGGCTTGGTCCCTTGAAGAATGTGTTCAAAGAGACCACTTCTTTGCCGTAGTTGACGAAGTTGACTCAATCTTGATCGATGAAGCCCGTACACCTTTAATTATTAGTGGGCCTGCTGATAAAGCAACTAAGTGGTACGTCGAATTTGCAAATCTGGTGGGCAAATTGCAACGGGATGTTCATTACGAAATTGATGAAAAAAAGAAGACCCTTGGAATTCTGGAAGAGGGAGTAACAAAGGTCGAAGAGTTACTTCAAATAGGTAACCTGTATGAAGCCGCGAATACTCCGATGATTGGCTATCTCAACAATGCCGTCCGCGCCAAAGAGTTATTCAAGCGCGATAAAGATTATGTCGTGATGAACGGCGAGCTTTTAATCGTGGATGAGCACACCGGTCGTATGTTGGCTGGACGTCGCTATAGCGAAGGCCTACATCAAGCATTAGAAGCTAAAGAACGTATTGAAATTAAAGATGAAAACCAGACTCTGGCCACAATTACTTTGCAGAACTACTTCCGTCTATACGAGAAGTTATCGGGTATGACTGGTACGGCAATGACGGAAGCATCTGAGTTTCATCAGATTTATAAGTTGGGTGTAGTTCCTATTCCAACTAATCGCTCAATGGTTCGAATCGATCAAGCCGATTTGGTTTACAAGTCAGAGGCTGGAAAATTTATTGCGGTGACCGCCGATATTGTTGAAAAACATCGCAAGGGTCAACCAGTTCTAGTTGGAACCGTAAGTGTTGAAAAATCTGAGGAACTATCAGCTTTCTTGCGCAAAGCAGGTGTTGCCCACGAAGTCCTCAATGCTAAGCACCACGAACGTGAAGCGGCAATCATTGCGCGTGCTGGAGTTAAGGGCGCAGTAACTGTTGCAACAAATATGGCTGGACGCGGTACTGACATCATGCTGGGTGGTAATCCAGAGTTCATGGCAGATTTTGAACTACAACGCAAAGGAATTTCTCCAGTAGATAATGCTGAAGAGTACGAGAAAGCTTGGCCAGAGGAAATTGCTCGCCAAAAGGCGGCAGTTGCAGTAGGTCACGAAGAAGTAATTGCACTTGGTGGTCTCTATGTTCTTGGTACCGAACGTCACGAATCACGTCGTATTGATAATCAGTTGCGTGGTCGTTCCGGACGTCAAGGTGACCCAGGTGAATCACGTTTCTATCTTTCACTTCAAGATGAACTCATGCGACGCTTTAATTCTGGAATGGTGGAGCGCTTCTTATCGGCTGCGGGTATCCCAGAAGATGTTCCAATTGAATCTAAGATGGTAAGTAACGCCATTCGTTCAGCACAAACTCAAGTTGAATCACAAAACTTTGAAATGCGTAAGAATGTTTTGAAATATGACGATGTGATGAATCGCCAGCGCCAAGTGGTGTATGGCGAGCGTCGTATGGTCCTAGAAGGTGCAGATATTGAAGATCAAATCGCAACATTTGTTAGTGACACACTCACTGCCTATGTTGGGGCAGCAACTGCAACTGGTTATGCCGAAGATTGGGATTTAGAAACCCTATGGAATGCATTAAAGACAATTTATCCAATTTCATTTACGGTAGAAGAATTAGTAAATCGAGTCGGATCACGCGCGGCATTGGATGCTGACTATTTAGCGGCAGCGATTGTGGAAGATTGCAAAGCGGCCTATGTAAAGCGCGAAGAATCACTTGGGGCCGAAGTTATGCGTGAACTAGAGCGCAAAGTGCTGTTGTCAGTACTCGATCGCAAATGGCGCGAGCATCTTTATGAAATGGATTATTTACAAGAGGGAATTGGCTTGCGCGCAATGGCGCAAAGAGATCCGCTGGTTGAATATCAGCGCGAAGGTTTTGATCTATTTTCTGCGATGATGGATGCAATTAAGGAAGAGATTGCCGGCTTCTTGTTTAATATTGAAGTAACTGTTGAAGAATCAAATCAAAAAGTTAGTGGAGCAGGGCTGGAAGCTAAGTCATTGCCTACAACTGGATTGCAGTACACCGCGGCTGATGAATCGGGAGTTAAAACTACCGGTGATGTTTCGCGTAATGCTCCTTGCCCTTGTGGTTCTGGAAAGAAATATAAGCGCTGCCACGGCGGTGCTTAAAGCAAAGTTAAAACCGTACAGAGCCAACGATTATCTAAACCTTCAAGGCGAAGAACTATCGAACGCAAACGGTTTTCATATCTAACTGTAATTGTTGCTTCACAAATTCCATCAAGAGGCTCTTGGATATGTATTTTGCGTATATGTCCAATAAGTTTTTGAGAGCCTGATTTTCTTACTAGCTCCGAAAAGACTGTGTAGTGGCACAGTTGGGCAACTTGATTGGGTGAACGTCGGCCCGCCCAAATCTCAACAACGTTATGGGCCAGTCGTCCGACCCAATCTAAAAGGCCAGGTAAGTCAGCAGCCGATGTAGGTTCTGGAGCAAAGTCTAGATCAAACTCGCCTTCATAATGTGTAGGAATCAAATACAACTTAGCTGGTGAAGTGTTAACCGGAGTTTGTCGGGGCTTAAATATTTCCAGAAGAGGATGGAGCCAATCCTCATCACCGGTGTGTGGGTAATTATCGATTGGGAAGGTGAGCAGGGTGAGATTGTCATCAGTGTGTGCAGTAGTAGTCATAGCGCTGAGATTGCTCGTATAGAAAACTAAAAACCTCCACCACAAGGATGAATTCTTCTCATCCCAAAGGATGAGTGTGGATAAACCAAGCTGTTATGTGGGCCAATCCCATTAGGTGCTCTTATGAAACCAAGACCATCGAAAAATCAAAACAAAGCGCCTCTGGCAATTGCACTTATTTCTGCTTCATTTCTTTCAGCATTTTTACTAGCAACCTTTTCAAATACTAAACATGATTACTGGGTAGCCACAAATGACTTACCAGCGGGTCACCAAATTTCCACTGAAGATCTGCATTTAGGCCATATGAACCTCGATGCCAGTGCGTCACATTACTTATCCAAAAATGAAGATCCGCTAGGTCAAGTAGTTGTCCGAAATTTGAAAGCTGGGCAAATAGTTGACCAAGAAAGTGTGAGTACATCTACATCAACACAAGCTAGCAGTGCAGTTCCGCTAAGTATTCGCTCAGTTGATTTGGCATCAGGTATAGAAGTAGGACAGGCAGTTGATATTTATTGGGTTCTAGACAGTGATAGCGGCAAGCCTGCAGAAGATCCAATTCTAATTTTAGGTGGAGTTTTAGTCGTAAGTGCGGATGTGAAAAGCAAAAATTTCGGTACCGATGCAGCGATAACCGTTGCTGTCGAAGAAACACAAGTGTTACGACTCTTGTCCGCAACAACACAAGGTCGTTTGGTGGTGATTCGTTCACATGTCTAACCAAGAACTGCCAGTGGTGATAACTGCGATTGCAGATGCGCAAGTGGAGGGATTTATTGCAAGTACCCTTTTCGCTCAAGGTTGGAGTGTGATATTTAGGGCGATAGATGTTGAATCCCTCCAAGAGTATTTAAAGAAAAACCCAGAGGAGTCAGCTAACGCACTTCTTATTTATGCACCCGATCTACCTGGAATTTCACCTGAAACTATTTCTAGGTTGGCAATTCAAGTGAAGCAAATAGTGGGTTTTTCACAACAACTAGAAGTTGATGCGTCATTTCCAGATTTGCATCGGGTCCCAGAGACTCCAACAGATTTAGTAAGTATTGTTCGAGGTTTTGTGCGCGCGCCAATGGTGCGTCAAATGAGCCAGATTTCTAGGCAAAATCGCAAATCACATGTCATCGCAATTGGCTCAGCCGGAAGTGACACTGGCTGCACAACGATTGCACTTAATTTGGCTATGGAGTTAAGCGTGCTTGAAAAATCCACTCTGATCATCGATGCTAATTTTCGTGCACCTTCTATTGCTGCCCTCATAGCAATTCGAAACGTACAGAGCGACACCGGTTGGCGCACGATTGCCCCTCACTTAGCAATCGCCGAAATTACCCAATCCGAAGCTACAACTATTAATCAATTCATGGAAAACGCCGTTCAGGTTTTCGATGTGATAATTATTGATTTAGGTTCAATCTCTGGACTCTCCAATCGCCTTACTGATCGACGCTGGACCTCAACAATGACAACATGGAGTTGTGATCAAGGTGATGAACTCATGGTGATTGCTCGTCCAGACTTACTTGGAATACATCGACTCGAACAAGTAGGAGAATTACTTGAAAAGACTTCGATACGTGCTCAACTCAGTTTCACTTTAAATATGCGGAGCCAGGGCCGAAAAGGCGAAGACGAAGAAGCGCGCTTTCTATCAATTGCTACAAGGCTTCGTCCAATCTGCGTACGAGTAATTGGCAAGGATGCTAGGGCAGCTTCTGCGGCATTGGAGCAGAAAGCAACATTAATTGAGGTAAATGAACGCTCAGCATTGCGTAAATCCATCGCGAAAATTGCGAGTGAGATCAAGCCGTAATCTCTAATACTATTGGGGCATGCGGGCATATCTACCTATAAGTAATGACGAGCTCGCGCAATTTTTACTTTCGGGCACAAAAACGGTCGAATCAATTTTTGCTCCAACACCATTTTTTGTTATTGAAAATGAAGATTTGGATGAAGAGGAAGTTGAGTATCTACTCTCCCTAGAAGCGGCCCAGAGTTCACTTGAGCTGCGTAGCTCGCAAAACGCTCCCGGAATTGTTTTAGCTCTTGAACTTGAAGCAGCTCAAGTTAATCAAGTGGAGGAAAAGTCAGTTTCATTAAATTCTCCGCTCACATGGGATCAAGTTCAATGCGCATTGCTTCTGTATCCAGATGATGAAGAGCTGATCTGGTTTGCCACCCAAGAGATTTCAGTGAACTTGAGTGAGTGGAAATAAAATGCCTGATTTTGAAACTTTGATTCATGGCCGCAGTGCAATTTCACTTGATCAAGCGCACCGACTGCGAGAATTAGTTGCCGATTGGCAGTTACTGTCAGATTTATCTTTTGCGGATTTAGTTCTATGGGTCCCGATCCGAAAAGACATTAAATTATGGCCAACCGGGCATGTGGCTGTGGCACATATACGCCCAACAACTGCGGCAACAGTTTTTACTAATGACATTATTGGTGAAGAAGTTTCGTGGGGGAGCAGAACGCACATCGATGCAGCGTTGTCGAGCGGTGAAATCATTCGCGATTCCGAGCCTGAGCAATTCGGAGACTTATTGATTAAAGAAGAAACCATTCCAGTAGTTTTTGAAGATCAAGTTATTGCAGTTATTTCTCGACATAGAAATGCAGATCTCATGCGTTCGCCGAGTAAATTGGAACTTAATTATCGCGAGATTGCGCATAGTTTGTATCGTATGGTTTCGCAGGGTTCATTTCCGTATAAAGATGCTGGCTCACTCTTTGAACCAGTACCCCGCGTTGGCGATGGATTAATTCGCTTAGATGTAAATGGCGTGATTTCCTATGCAAGCCCAAATGCCCGATCCGCATTTAGTCGTATGGGTTGGAAAAATGAAATTGAAAATCATAAATTGGGCGATGTCGCTGAAGAAGTAGCTAAAAACTCACCCAATCCACACGAAGAGGGCGTCCGCACACGTCTTAATGGAAAAGTTTTACGTCGCGTAGAAATCGATAATCAGGGCGGAACAATTGATTTATTAGTGCTTCCTATTTTGAAAGACGAAGATCGAATTGGCGCCATTGTTTTGCTCCAAAATGTTACAGAGTTGCGTAGACGAGAACGCGAGCTTGTAACTAAAGATGCAACTATTCGCGAAATCCACCATAGAGTGAAGAACAATTTGCAGACCGTTTCAGCTTTACTACGTTTACAAGCCCGGCGAATTGAAGATCCAAGTGCGGCAGCTGCGCTTAATGAGGCGGTTCGCAGAATCGCTTCGATCGCGCTAGTTCACGAAACGCTTTCCAGTAGCAGTGAAAATACGGTTGCCTTTGACGAAGTGTTAACCTCACTCATTACTCATGCTCTTGAATTGAGCCCACGTATGGGCCAGCTTCGTATTGAAAGAAAAGGCGAACTTGGTTCATTGGAATCGCGCATGGCTACGCCATTGTCGTTAGTCGTAACCGAATTAATGCACAATGCGCTAGAACATGGTTTAGCTGAACAAGGATCCGTACTTTCAATTGAGCTGCAGCGCTATAGCAATGAGTGCGTTATCAACATAACTGATGACGGAGTCGGTTTGCCAGCCGGTTTTGATCTGGCAACCTCTTCAAATCTTGGTTTACAGATCGTTCGTACACTTACTGAAAATGAACTCAATGGTGTTTTGAAATTAGAATCAACTGCCTCGGGAACTCAAGCTAACTTACGTTTCCCACTTTAAATACTGTTCTGTTGCTCCATTAAACGTGCGCGATTACGTGCAGCACGGCGCTTAAGTGCACGGCGTTCATCTTCTGAAAGCCCACCCCACACACCAGCATCTTGTCCGCTCTCTAACGCCCAAGCCAAGCAAGGCTCTTTAACAATGCAACGATTACAAACTTTTTTAGCTTCCTCTATTTGAGTAAGTGCAGGGCCTGTATTTCCAACTGGGAAGAAAAGCTCAGGATCTTCATCACGGCAAGCAGATTGATGACGCCAATCCATAGCAGGCCTCCTTCTACAAAATTTGGGCATACCCAAATCACGTTAATTCTTACGGTGGTTATACGCACTCCGATGTTGCGCAAGGTATTAATTCTCCCGTGTAATGCAGTGATTAACAAGGATGAAATGAAAAAGATTTGCCTAAATGGAGGTGATTTAAGTCGCGTGTGCCCCCGACAGGATTCGAACCTGTGCACCCGCCTCCGGAGGGCGGTGCTCTATCCCCTGAGCTACGGGGGCTCTGGAGCATGAGTAGGTTATCAGCGGGTGCGCTTCTGACGTGAAACTGCCAGAATTGCACTCATGGATTCAATCGCATATTTCGCAACTGGATGTTTTTGGGGCGCAGAAAGACGCTTGTGGCAGATGGATGGAGTTCTAGAAACTTGCGTTGGCTACATGGGGGGAACCCGTGCGAATCCATCATATGAACAAGTGTGCACCGGAGTAACCGGCCATGCTGAAATGGTGAAAATAGTTTTCGATGAATCAAAAATCAGTTATCAACGTTTGCTTGAAGAATTTTGGACAATGCACGATCCAACTTCATTGAATCAACAGGGCGGCGATATCGGAACGCAATATCGAAGCTCAATTTATACAACTACTGCAGAGCAATATGTAACTGCAGTTAATTCACGAAATGTTTATCAGAGCGTGCTTACTGCCGCAGGTCTTGATGAAATCTGCACGGAAATAATTAGTGCCGATGGTGTCGAATATTATTTGGCAGAGGAGTACCACCAGAAGTATTTGAAGAAGAATCCAAATGGTTATGACTGCCATTCAAGCACTGGAGTTGCATATCCAACGGCGGGTATCAACGCATGAGTAAAAAAGAATATCCAATCTCAATTAATGAAGACGAGTTAAAAAAGAAGCTAGATCCACTTTCCTACGATGTGTTGCGTAATGCCGCAACCGAGCGTCCCTTCACTGGTGAATACACTGATACCGATAAAGTTGGAGTGTATAAATGCAAAGCGTGCAGCGCCGAACTTTTTAGAAGTGAAACCAAGTTTCATTCCGGCTGCGGTTGGCCATCTTTCTATGCTCCAACAGCCGAAGATGCCGTCGAACTAATAGAAGATCGCAGCTTGTTCCCACGCGTTCGAACTGAAGTTCGTTGTGCGGGCTGTGGCTCACATTTAGGCCATATTTTTAAAGGTGAGGGTTATGACGTGCCTACCGATGAGCGTTGGTGCATCAACTCAGTTTCCTTGATTCTTGAAGATATTTAAATATCTAAGCCGCGGCTCTCATGGACCGCTTGATAGCAATACCAAGCAATAACGCTTCGGTAAGGATGTAGTTTTTCACCTTTCGCATCCAAATCTTTCGCTGAAATCTCTTCCTTATTCTTGTGAACGATATCCCAGCCTCTGCGCACGGCTAAGTCGCCAGTAGGCCAAACATCAAGTCGACCTAGTTGAAACATCATAAACATCTCGACAGTCCATCTACCGATTCCCCAAAGCGACGTTAATTTCGCAAAGATTTCTTCATCATCGTGAATCTCATCTATTTTTTCAATAGGAATTGATTTATCAGTAACGGCTAGAGCTAAACCTTTTATAGTGCGAGTTTTTGCGCCGGAAACACCAATTTCACGTAAAGCGACATCATCAAGTTTGATCAGTTTCTTGGCATTAATAGTTCCATTGCACAATTCCAAAAGCCTGCCATGAATAGTTGCTGCAGCTTTAGTGGCTAACTGTTGTGAAATTACTGAACTTACAAGTGATTCAAAGTTAGTTTCCGTGCGTTCAGATCGGCCGATAGTACAAAGTGGACGGCGGGCAATGAGCGGTGCAAATTTCTTATCTAGTTCGGCTACTTCTGCAACGATATGTCGCATTTTCTGCGCAGAATGTAGTGCCATAAATTAAAGTGAAAAAGTTGGATACTCATCAGTGACAAGAAGTAAGGCATACCCCACTACTCGGTTCCAATAAGCGATAGTTCCAACAACCCCTTCGGCGCACCATTCTGGATAATTACCCGTAGATACGACACTTATCCAAGCGCAGAGGGTTAAAAAGAACGCATAGGCGATATAGACAAAACCAACTACGTAAAGCGGAATTGCTAAAAACCATTTAATAAGAGGCAAATAGCGGTTGAGTGCTTTCGGATCAACCTCAGGAAAGGTCACACTCACTATGTCATTTTCTTCAATCGAAGGATATTCATCGGTGAGAACTAAAAGATATACATCAAGTCGAGTTTGAAGCGATAGCAAGGCTTCGTTAAAAGCTAATAAATAACTTGGATATGCTTGTCGAAAAACGATCGATAGCAAAACTGGTAGCGTAAAAAATCCAGTTGCCCAGGCAGTGCTATTGGAATTAAATTGCGTGGTCGCAAAGCTTGCAACAAAAATAACCATCGGCACTACAAGAACAATTCGAAACAGAGCGCTCAAACGATTTCGCTCGGTGAGGGATACATCTACCTGGGTCTCGATTTGATTGCTCATGTCATCAATTTACCGCCTACGGACCAGCCATTATTGCCAATTACAGGACAAATGCCGTATTTTGCAGATACTTGCAGAGCTTTTTACAGGTTTTTGCAGTCCGATGAAAGGTAAACCATGGCCGGCATCAAGGAAGTTGCACAAGAGGCTGGCGTTTCGACTGCAACAGTTTCACGCGCTTTGCGCGGCCTGCACCATGTTAATTCGCAAACGCGTTCGAAAATTATGGCCGCAGCTGAAAAATTGAATTACCCACTGACTCCAGTTAAAGGCCCTACACAATCTGGTCGCACAAATAGCGTGGGAGTCGTCGCACCATACATTTCGCGTTGGTATTTTTCACAAGTAATTAGCGGGGCAGAACAAGCGCTTCGTGAAGCTGGATTAGATCTACTTTTGTACAACTTCAGCCAAATGAAGGGCCGCGAACGGCTTTTTCAGCACCAACTCTTGAAAGGCCGAGTGGATGCATTAATTGTGATTAGTTTGCCGCCCACCGTAGAAGAGTTTGATTCAATGCTCAGCCTCGGGATTCCAATTGCCCTTGTAGGGATGGAACACCCACAGTGTGCTTCAGTTAAAATTGATGACATCGCTGGTTCACGTTCGGCAACTCAACACCTAGTAAATCAAGGTCATAAAAAGATTGGTTTGATGTCAGGTCGCCCGGATGACCCATTTAATTTCAGTGTGCCGCAGGATCGACGCAAAGGATTTATGCAGGTACTTGCCGAAAACGGGTTGGAGTGGTTGCCTCAGCGCGAAGTGCATGGAGATTTCACAATGCATACCGCGGCCCGCGCTATGGATGATTTATTAGCTAGACCAAATAGGCCAACGGCAATATTTTGTGAATCAGATGAAATGGCTATGGGTGCAATGCAAGCTCTGCGCCGCCATGGATTAAAAGCACCAGATGACATTTCCATTGTTGGTTTTGACGGCCATGAAATGGCAGAGTTTTCAGAGTTAACAACTATTGAGCAACCCGTGCAACTCATGGGTGAAATGGCGGCCTGGTCAATTATGGAAAGGTTGCGCAAACCAAATATTGAACCGCCATCATTGATCTTGCCAACAACCTTAGTTGTTCGAAATTCAACGCGCAGATTAGCCCCACATGAGGCTTAGTTTTAGCCTATTTTAATAAAGCTAAGGTGCAGGGTAATCTTGCGGCCATGTCTGATAACAATGTTGTTGCACCAGCGCTGAGTGAATTATTGACCCATAGCTCTGAAAAGTGGCGCGGCTTTCCAGCCGATGTACTGCCACTTCCGGTTATGGAGATGGATTTTCCAGTGGCCGAAGCAATTCGTGAAGTGTTAATCAAGATGGTAACTAATTCCGATCTAGGTTATTTAGGCCCTGTTCCTGAATTAGTGGATCAATTTGCCGCATTTTGCAAAAAACGTTGGAATTGGGAAATTGATACTGCTCAAGTAAGAATTGCGGCAGATGTTGGAGTTGGCTGCGTTGAAGTTTTGCGTGTCTTTACTAAGCCTGGTGATCGCATACTTATTAATTCACCGGTTTATCAAAATTTTTACAATTGGATGAATGAAACAAAATTAGAAAAAGTAGATATTCCATTTGTAAATTCAGGCTCGCTAAGTGGTGACGTAAATCCTTGGACTTTAGATTTAGATGAAGTCGAAAAAGTTTATGCTTCAGGAATTAAAGTCCACATACTGTGTTCACCGCATAACCCATTAGGACGAATCTATTCCCACGCAGAATTAACACGAATTGCTGAAATGGCCAAGAAATATGGAGTCATCGTGATTAGCGATGAGATTCATTCCCCATTGGTCTTCAAAGGACACGAATTTTTCCCATTTTTAAATATCAGTGAAACTGCGCGCGAAGTGGGTGTTGTCGTAACTTCTGCTTCCAAAGGTTGGAATATTGCCGGGCTTAAGTCAGCTTTAATCGTGTCGCAAAATGAGGCCATAGACGAAGTTTTAAAGTTGATGCCACCTGCTGTGAAATTTCGTTCTTCTATTCTTGGGGCTTTCGCATCAGCTGCAGCTTTTAAGGATGGAGAAGTTTGGTTAGATTCTGTCATTAAAATATTGGAAGAGAATTCTTTGATGGTACGGGATTTATTAAGTGCCAAACTTCCTTCAGTTAAAACCCATCTTCCTCAGTCCAGCTATGTAGCTTGGCTGGATTTAACTTCCCTGAATTTGGGTGAAAATCCTGCGCAAACATTATTGGAGCGGGGCAAAGTCGCATTTAACGCCGGCCATATGTATGGGCCGGAGAGTGCGCAGTTTGTACGTTTGAATTTTGCTACTAGCCCAACGATTCTTACTGAAGCAATTGATCGAATCGTTAAATCTTTGTAATGGGTGAGGCATCATTTGATGTTGTAATTGTTGGTGGCGGGCACAACGGATTGGTTGCGGCAACATATTTAGCTAAAGCCGGAAAATCGGTACTAGTTCTGGAGGCTAATTCCACCATTGGGGGAGCGACTGCAAGCGTTCGAGCTTTTCCAGAATACGATGCAATGCTTTCGCGTTATTCATATTTAGTCTCACTGTTGCCCGACACAATCGTGAGTGATTTGGGTTTAAATTTTGAATGTATTTCACGCAAAGTTTCCAGTTACACCCCATACTCGCGTGATGGAGTCGATAGTGGACTCTACGTTGCCCGTGAATGGGATCAAGAGACTGCTGATTCTTTTCTTGAATTAGATTCCACTGGCAATGAGTGGACCGCTTGGCAGAAGTTCTACAGTGAACTGGCAGTATTTGCGGAAAAAATTGCACCCACCATGCTCCAGCCTTTGCGCTCTCGTAGTGAGCTCAAAGCGCTGATAGATATGCCTGATGTGTGGGATTACTTAATGGAGCGCCCGATAGGTGATGTTATTCAATCTAGATTTTCTAATGACATTGTTCAAGGCGTAATTTTGACCGATGCTTTAGTTGGAACTTTTGCATCGGCCTTTGAAATGCAAGCCAATATCTGTTTTCTGTATCACTTGATTGGAAATGGAACCGGAGAGTGGAAAGTTCCTCGCGGAGGAATGGGCGCCTTAGTTAAAGAGCTCGAACGCGTAGCCCTGGCTGCTGGTGTAAGTATCACAGTGAATTCTCGTGTTACAAAAATAGTTTCAGATGCAGCTAAGACGACCGTCACTCTTGAAAACGGTTCAGAGATTTCATCAAAATATCTATTAAGTAATGTCGCACCGCAGACTTTAGCGAAATTGCGTGAAACACCAGTGCCCACAAGTCTTGATGGTGCGCAGTTAAAGATTAATATTTTGCTTAAAAAACTACCAGAGTTAAAATCTGGAATTGATCCACGGTTGGCCTTTGCCGGTACATTCCATGCACAAGAAGAGTTCTCAACTTTTGAGGCAGTTTTTAATGACGCTAAAGCGGGAAAATTGCCCAATAAGCTTCCAATTGAAATGTATTGCCACACGTTGACCGATCCATCCATATTAAGTTCAGAGCTTCAAGCCGCGGGTTATCACACGCTCACGCTATTTGGCTTCCATACACCTGCAACTTTATTTGATAAAAATAATGAAGAGATAAAGTCCCTCGCACTTAAAGCTGCCCTGGCATCTCTGAATCAATATTTAGTCGAGCCCATCGAAAATGTCATTGCTGATATTGAAGTTAAATCACCATTAGATATTGAAGGTGAAATTGGTCTACCTCGAGGCAATATCTTCCATAAAGATTTAAGTTTTCCATTTCGTGAAGATCACCAAGCGCCTGGTTGGGGCGTTGAAACCGATGATCCACGCATATTTATCTGCGGTGCAGGCGCAATTCGTGGCGGGGGAGTGAGCGGTATTCCTGGGCACAATGCAGCGATGGCAGTGCTCGACGCTTTTAAATAGGATTGGCAAATGAACAAACGTCCAGAAACTTCAGCAATCACCGCTGGTCGCCCACCTGTTGAACCAGATGCGGCACTTAATCCATCGGTTGTTCTCACATCTACTTTTCATGCAGGTGGACCAATTGGTTATGGACGTTATGGCAATCAAACGTGGACGGCACTTGAAGATGCAATTAGCGAGTTAGAAGGTGGGCAAACTCTTGCCTTTTCTTCTGGCATGGCGGCGATTAGTGCAGTCTTTTCAATTCTTCCAGTTGGTGCACCGATAGTTGCGTCCAATCAAGGTTACAGCGGCGTGATGAGTTTATTGAATTCATTTCATGCTAGCGGTCGCTTAGAAGTTAGATTTGTTGATGTTGTAAATACTGCAGCAGTTATTGAAGCCATGAAAGGTGCGGCATTGGTTTGGTTGGAATCACCAACTAATCCATGTCTAGATGTTGCCGATCTGCCTGCGCTGATTGCCGAAGCTAAGAAATTGGGAATTGGCGTGGCAGTAGATAACACTTTTGCAACACCATTAATTCAAAATCCACTAGCCATGGGTGCCGACATCGTGATGC